>JAIKZT010000206.1 GCA_024682015.1 Clostridia bacterium | reverse complement strand
AGGTCGTCCGGGGCGAGCTCGATCTGGGCGCCAAGGCGGCCGGCGCTTACGAAGATGCGGTCGTAGAGCTGCGCTGTTTCATGAATGAACGTCGGAAACGGCTTCTTCATGCCGATGGGCGAACAGCCGCCGTGCACGTAGCCCGTCAGGGGCAGCAGCTCCTTCAGGTGGATCATGGCGATGGACTTCTCGCCCGCCGCCCTGGCTGCCTTCTTCAGGTCCAGTTCCTCGCAGACGGGGATGGAAAAGACGTAGTGCTGGCCGGACTTGCCGAGGGTCACGAGGGTCTTGAAGACCTGCTCGGGGTCTTCGCCCAGGATCGCTGCGATCTGTTCGCCGGTCAGCGTCGGATCCGCCTCGTACGTGTGACCCTCATAGGCCACCTTCTTCTGTTCCAGCACCCGCATGACGTTGGTTTTATCGTTGTTTTTAGCCATGTTATCATCCTCCCCGCCCGTGCGACCGGTACGCACACAGTATACCATTTTCCTGTTGAAAATGCCTACCGGGGTGATAAAATAAAGAGAAGGAACAGAAAGGAGTTCACCATGTTTGTAAAAGACCGCATGACGCCCGACCCCTACACCATCCAGGTCAGCGCCTCCATCAATACATTGATCGGCCTCATGAGGGATAAGTCCCTGCGCAAGGTGCCCGTGCTCGACGGCGAGAAGCTCGTCGGCATCGTTACGGACCGCGACATCGAGCGCGTCTCCCCCAGCAAAGCCACGTCCCTCTCGGTCTACGAGATCAACTATCTGCTGTCGAAGATCACCGTGGCGGACGCCATGGTCTCGAAGGTGGTCACCTGCTCGCCCGACGATTACATCGAGGACGCGGCGCTCGTCATGCGCGAACACCGCATCAATTCGCTGCTCGTCGTCGATAACGGCAAGCTCGTGGGCATCGTTACGGACAGCGACCTGTTCGACGCCCTCATCGACATGATGGGCGGCCGCACGAAGGGCAACAAGTTCGTCATGCGCGTGCCCAACCAGCCCGGCGTCATGACGAAGATCGGCGCCGTCACCGCTGCCGAAGGCACGAACATCACCCACTTCACGATGACCCAGTCCGGCGCGGACGCCATGCTGTACGTCATCACCGACCCGGCGGACGACGTCGAGAGAACGAGAGACGCGCTGGAGGCCGAAGGCTTCGAGATCGAAAATCTCGTCATCAAGAAGTAAGAAACCACTGCAGCCTTGGGCCCCTGCGCCGCGCGCGGGGGCTTTTGCTTAAGAAAGACGGGAGTTGCCATGTACGCACAACTGCACGCGCTGCTCTGCGATAAGAAAGGCGGAACAATCTTCACCTGCTTCGGAGGCTGGCATTTTTGCTATATCCTCATCGCCGTCCTGGTCGCTGTCATCGTCTGGGCCTCGGTGCGAAAGCGCGGCCGGGAAGCGCAACAGAAAGCCGCGCAGACGCTGATCAACATCGCCTTCGGCATGTACGTCGCGGACTTTTTCCTCATGCCCTTCGCCTACGAATACATCGACATCGAAAAGCTGCCTTTCCACATCTGCACCGCCATGTGCGTCATGTGCTTCCTGAGCCGCCATGTAAAGGCGCTGCAGCCTCTGCGCGCGCACTTTGCCCTGCTGGGCTTTCTCTCCAACCTCGTGTATCTCATCTACCCCGCCGGCGTCATGTGGCACGCGGTCCATCCGCTGTGCTACCGCGTCTGGCAGACGCTGCTGTTCCACGGGATGATGACGACCTACGGCTTCGTCGCCCTGATGGCGGATCGGAAGGATCTGTCGCTGCGGGACTGGCCCCGCCACCTCGCGGTAGTCTGCGGAATGACCCTCTGGGCCCTGCTGGGCAACGCGCTGTACACCGGCGCTGCCGGCAGCTACGACCACGATTTCAACTGGTTCTTCGTCACGGCCGACCCCTTCGGCCTGCTGCCGCCTTCCGCCGCGCGCCTGGCGATGCCCTTCATCAACACGGCCCTTTTCTTCGCGGTGGAGATGGGCATTCTGGCGCTGTTTGTCCGAAGGAGGAACGCTCGCTGAGCCCGCAGACGTTCCTTGGACCTGCCGAAGGGAACGCCTCATACCACCCTTGCACTGCAAAAGCCCTCCAAGGCCTCTAAAAGGCTCTCAGAGGGCTTTTTATCGTCTTTTCGATACGGAATATCATCCGCGGCTTCAGCGTGCGGAATCAGCCGTTTTTTGCCTGTTTCGCCTCCGCTTCCATCCTGTCCATCTTCCGCAGTTCCGCGCGGGCGATGGGCACGCACAGAAGGAACGTCAGGATATCCGCGATGCCCTGCGCCATCTCCACGCCCAAAAGGCCGAAGACCCGCGGCAGGATGAGGATGAGCGGGATGAAGAAGATGCCGTTGCGCGCGGATGACGTGATCGACGACTTGATCCCCTTGCCGCTCGCCTGCAGCATCATGTTCGTGAGGATGGACGTCGCCAGCAGCGGCAGTACGGCCGCCTGCCAGCGCAGCGCCACGGTACCCACGGCGATCACGTCCGGATCGTCGCGGAAGAACCCGATGATAGGCCCCGCGAAGAACAGGCAGACCGCGCCTGCGAGGGTCATCAGGATGGTGCCGTACTTCACGCAGAAGCGGTAGCCTTCCTTCACCCGCCCGTACAGCCCCGCGCCGTAATTGTACGAGCAGACCGGCTGATAGCCCTGGCCGAAGCCGATGAGCGCCGAGACGAGCAGCATCAGCGTGCGGGACGTGACGGACATACCGGCGATGGCCGGGTCACCCCCGTACGTGCGAGCCATGTTGTTCAGAAGAAGCGTCGAGACTGCGGCCAGGCCCTGGCGCACGAGGGACGGCAGGCCGCCGTTGCAGACCTGCAGGACGTAGCCGAAGTTCCAGCGGGCGTTTCGCAGGCTCAGGCGGATGTTTTCCCCCTTGCGGCTGCCGATGAGCAGCGCGATGAAGCTGATGAGCTGGCCTGAGACCGTCGCCAGCGCCGCGCCCCGGATGCCCAGCCCGAAGCCGAACATGAGCAGCGGGTCGAGGCCGATGTTGATAACGGCGCCGCACATGAGGCCGATCATGGCGTACAGGGCGCTGCCCTGGAAGCGCAGCTGGTTGTTGACGACGAACTGGCACGTCATGAACGGCGCGCCCAGCAGGATGATGCGCATGTAGGCCACCGTGTCCGCCCGCGAGGAATCCGTGGCGCCGATGAGGTCCGCGATGTGCTCCGCC
>JAIKZT010000152.1 GCA_024682015.1 Clostridia bacterium | reverse complement strand
AGCCCCGCCAGCAAAATCGACGCGGCCGGGACGAAACAGACAAAAGGAAAGCCGTTCCCCCAAACCGAGAGAACGGCTATGACCGCCGCCAGCATAAAAAAGACGCCGGGGCATGTATAGGACAGCGATTCGGCGGACCGCCTGCACGATCCGAGAAGCGCCTCAGGTGCAAAGATCCCGTGTCCCGGCGCGGATTCCATGATGGGGCTTCCGGTCGGCCTCCGTCACTGGAAGAGCGTGCAGAGGATGGCCTTGTGCATGTGGAGGCGGTTCTCCGCCTCGTCGAAGACGATGGAGTGCGCGGACTCCATGACCTCGTCGGTGATCTCCTCGCCGCGATGGGCGGGCAGGCAGTGCATGACCTTCACGTCGGGCTTCGCATGACCGAGCATCTTCATGTCGAGCCGGTAGGGCTCCAGGATGCGCATGCGTTCGCGGGATTCCTTCTCGAATCCCATGCTGACCCAAACGTCGGTGTAGACGAAATCGGCGTCCTTCATGGCCGCGACCGGGTCGGAGGTCCACTCCACCACGCCGGGGCCGAGCTGTTCGTCCATGATGGTCTGGCGGGGACGGAATTCCTCCGGCGCGCCGATGGAGAACGTCATCCCGGCGAGCTTGCACGCCATCATGAGCGAATTCGCCATGTTGCTCGCGCCGTCGCCGAGGTACGCCATCTTCAGACCTTCGAGACGGCCCTTGCGTTCCCAGATGGTGAAGAGGTCGGCGAACGCCTGGCAGGGGTGGTAATCGTCGGTGAGGGCGTTCACGATCGGGATCGAGCCGTACTGCGCGAGCCCCTCCACGTCCGACTGGCGGAACGTGCGGATCACGATGCCGTGCAGGAACCGGCTGAGCACGCGGGCGGTGTCGGCGATCGTCTCGCCGCGGCCCATCTGAGTCTTGCTCTCGTCCAGGTAGATCGGCTGGCCGCCGAGCTCGTGGATGCCGACTTCGAACGACACGCGCGTGCGGGTCGAGGATTTCGAGAAGATCATGCCGATGGACTTGCCGTCGAGCGGATGGGGCTGTCCCGGCTTGCCGCGACCGGCTTTGAGCTTCGCGGTCGTTTCAATAAGCTGTTCCAGAGCGGGGCGGTCGAATTCGCGCCCGGTAAGCAGATGTCGGATCATTTCCGGCCTCCTTTCTTGGCAGAATATTCCTTGAACGCCGATCCGATGATGCGGACGGCCTTGTCGCAATCCTCCCGCTTCACGATAAGGGGAGGCAGAAGACGCAGGACCACTTCCCCGGCGGACAGGGCGACGAGGCCCTTCTCGCGCAGGACGGGGAGGATGTCCTTCGCCGGGAAATCAAGCACGACTCCGAGCATGAGGCCGCGTCCGCGGACCTCCTTCACGAAATCGTACTTGCCGACGAACTGTTCGAGCTTGCCGCGCAGATACGCGCCCATCTCCTGCACGTTCTCCAGGATGTGCTCCCGGTCGAACGTCTCGAAGACGGCCAGAGAAGCGGCGGTGGCGAGCGCGTTGCCGCCGAAGGGGTTGCCGTGGGGCCCGGGGGTCAGGACTTTCGAAAGGCGCTGGTTGCAGACGAACGCGCCCATCGGGATGCCGTTCGCGATGGCCTTGGCGAAAGAGAAGGCGTCCGGCTTCACGCCGCAGCCCTGCCACGCGCAGAGAGTGCCGGTACGGCCCATGCCGCACTGGACTTCGTCGAACATCAGCAGCACGTCTTTTTCCTTGCACAGCTTCGCGAGGCCCTTGATGAAGTCCTCGTCGGCGGGCAGGATGCCGCCCTCGCCCTGGACCGCCTCAAGCAGCACGGCGCAGGTCTTCGGGCCGATGGCCTTCTTCACGGATTTGAGGTCGGTGAACTTCGCGAACTTGAAGCCGGGCATGTCGGGGCCGAATCCCTCGCGGTACTTGGAACGACCGGTGGCGGCCAGTGTGGCGAGCGTGCGGCCGTGGAACGAATTCTCCATGACCACGATCTCGTTGCGGCCGGTCTCGCTGCCCCACTTGCGCGCGAGCTTGATGAGGCCTTCGTTCGCCTCGGCGCCGCTGTTGCAGAAGAATACGCGGCCCTTGCCGAGCGTCTTCTTCACGATGACCTCGGCCAGGCGCGGCATGTTTTCGTTCAGGAAGAGGTTGGACACGTGGACGAGCGTCTGGGCCTGGCGGCAGATCGCCTCCGTGACCGCCGGATGGCAGTGGCCGAGGTTGCAAACCGAAATGCCCGAGGAGAAGTCCAGATACTTGCGGCGGTTCGCGTCGTAGAGGTTCACGCCACCGCCTCGGACGAACAGCACTCCGGGGGTACCGTAGGTGTTCATCACATTCTGTTCGTAAAGTTTCTGGAGTTGTTTCGTGGTGTCCTGTTTCATGGGGTCTGAAATCCTTTCCTT
>JAIKZT010000122.1 GCA_024682015.1 Clostridia bacterium | reverse complement strand
GAGCAGGGTGACCGCCATGGCGCGGCTGACCGCGCGATAGGGCGAGAACTCGGTCTCGCTCGTGCCGGCAGTGATGCCTTCGGTGTAAGCCCAGAGCACCGCGTCGTAATATGGCGCATCCTCCGCCACGTCCGTGAAGGGCATCTCGCCCTCGGCTGCCGGTTTGCCGGCCGCCTTCCACAGGAACGTGACGAACTCCGCGCGGGATTCGATGTAGTCCGGCACGAAGAGGTTCTCGTCGATGTTCTCGATGCTGTCGATGATGCCCTTCGCCGCAGCCCATTCGACCGCGTCGAAGAAGTAATCGCCTTCCTTCACGTCGATGAAGCTGTTCGTCGTCTTGTTCTGGCTTCCGGAGCTGTGCGTCGTCTCCTTCTCGGGGACAGGCTCGCAGACGACGTCCGCGCGGTCGCGCACGCGGATGCGCGGGAAGTAGGCTTCGTCCTTCCACGTATCGTCGTAGGAGGAGAGGCCGACCGCCGTGATCCCGGCACCGTTCTCCACGTTCTGCACGTCCTGCGCCGTCGTGATGTAACCGTCGATGAACACGCGGCAGACGTCGCCGGCCTCATCCTTCACCAGGATGGTCTGGATGAGGTCGTTCCCCTTTTCGAAGGAGACCACGGTGCCGCTGATGCTGACCAGGCTGCCGAGCAGGCTCAGATCGTTGATCTGCGCTGCCGCTGCTTCGGCGGGTTCGATCGGGTCAGCCTCGCCGATCGTTTCGATGGTCTGGACCTGCAGCTCCATCTCGGCCTGGTAGAAGTCGGTGTAGCCCTTGATCCGGACCACGTCGCCGATCTTGAACTCACCCGAGACGGGGAAGCAGCAGATGCCGGCCGTATCGTCCTGCACGTAGATGCAGTCGAAGAAGGCGGTATCCTTGTCGTAGCCGGACGCGTTGGTAACTGAATTCGACGGCCTTCGTGCCGCTGGCGGGGATGCTGCCCGCTTCGCTGTCGGATCCGAGCACGACGCTGCCGTTCGTGGTGTAGGTGACGGACTTGATGGCGGCTTCCGCCTTCTCGCTGTTGTACAGCGTGGTGCTGAGCGTGAACGCCTCGCCCGTGACCGGGGAAGAAGTGCCGCATTCCACGGCGGAGATGCCCAGCTTCAGGCTTTCGCCGACCCAGACCGGGGCGGTGACCGCCAGATCGCCGTCTTCTTCAGTGACTCGCGCGAAGTAATAGGTGTAGGTCGGTTCGAGTTCGGCCTCCAGCAGGCCTTCCGCAATCGCGTCCGCGTCGTCCCAGGTGTAAGCTACGGCGCCGGAGTTGGCGACCAGCTCGACCTTGGCGATGGAATCGGTCTTGTCCGGGTCATACACGGAGACGGAAACGTTCAGCGTCTCGGGAACTTCCGTGAAGATGGTGCCCATCTGCTCGCCGTTGACGGTGTAGCCGATCTCGAGGTTCTTGTCCTCCGTCGCGTATACGCGGTAATTGCGGATCGCGTCGTAGATGCCGGCTTCGGAGAAATCGTTGGTGATGATGACGTCTCTGGCGTCGTTGGCGTTGCCCCAGCGTCCCTTGTGGTTGTCCTGGTTGTTCGTGGGCGCCAGGTGCCAGCCCTTGTCGAGAGCCCCTTCCAGCGTGCCGGAACCGTCGGAATAGGTCGTGTGGCTGTGCAGCTGGCCGAAGAAGAGCTGGTAGGCGGTCTTGCCCACGTAGAAGCTCCAGGATTTTTCAGCCGTCTTGCCGTCCGCTCTTTCCACGGAGACCGCTATCGTGTAACGTCCGTCCTCCATGGCTTCCGCGGCCTTGTAGGAGAGCTTGCCGTCCGCGAAGGCAGCTTCGACCTCCTCGCCGTTAAGGGTCATCGTGAAGACGGCGCCTTCGCCGGCATTGCCGATCTCGGCGCAGATCTCGGGCTGCTTTTCGTCCAGGGTCTGGGCGTTGGCTGCCGGACTGACCGCGCCGATGTAAGGCTCATCTATACCATCGCGCCTGACGCGCATCAGCTGTTCAGTTCAGCGTTCCTCGCCACGGAGCTCGTGAGCGGCATTTCCAGCAGCATCGGCGTCATCCTGTCCGTGCCTCTGACGGCGGCCATTTGTTCCGGGGCGTACGGCAGGGGGAAGAAATAGACTGACGGAGCCTCGCGGAAGGCCGTGAAATCAGCCAGCTTTGGCGCGAGGTATGCGGAAGAGAAGCGTAAAATCAACGATCCATGCAAAACCCGGCCTCCCATGGGAAAGCCGGGTCTTTTTTCCTGAATGGTTCTATGTCATTCCGCCATCGCTGCGGCGATCTTTGCGGCGCAGCGGGCGTTGTTCAGCGCCAGCTGGATGTTCGTCGCCAGGGATTCGCCGCCGGTCAGCTCGACGACGCGGGCCAGCAGGAACGGCGTGATGTTTTTGCCGCGCACGCCCTGTTCGTCGGCTTCGCGCAGCGCCTGTCCGATGATGCCTTCCATGTAGTCGAAGTCCATGGCATATTCGGCGGGCACGGGATTGCCCACGAGCATGCCGCCCTTCAGCCCGAGCTGCAGCGACGTCTGCCAGATGCGGGCGATGTCTGCCTCGTCTTTGGCCGCATAATCCACCTTGTAACCGCTCTTCGGGCAGTAGAAGGCAGGAAAATCCTCGGTCTTGTTGCCGATCACGGGCACGCCCATGGTCTCCAGATATTCCAGCGTGCGGCCGATGTCCAGGATCTGCTTGCAGCCCGCGCACACGACGCAGACGGGCGTGTGACCCAGTTCCTGCAGGTCGGCGGACACGTCCATGGTGACCTCGCCATGCCGGTGCACGCCGCCGATGCCGCCGGTCGCGAACACGCGGATTCCCGCGAAGTCGGCGCACATCATGGTCGTAGCAACGGTCGTGGCACCGGTCTTCTTCTGCGCGAGGTAGACCGCGAAATCGCGGCGGCTCACCTTGCCGACGTTCTCCGCCTTGCACATGAGCTCCAGGTCCGCCTCGGACAATCCGACCTTGATCCGCCCATCGATGAGCGCCATGGTCGCGGGTACGGCGCCTTCGCTGCGCACGACCTCTTCGACCTTTGCCGCGAACTCCAGGTTCTGCGGGTAGGGCATGCCGTGGCTGAGGATGGTGCTCTCCAGCGCGACGACGGGCTTACCGGCGGCCAGCGCTTCGGCCACTTCAGGTTTGATATCCAGATAATCTCTATAATTCATAACGTAACCTCCGTTGATTGATTGCAAAACAGCCCATCGTCTAAAGGCGATGCTCGTTTAAAATCCTTTGTACGAGCGCGTCGGACATTTCCGCGTTGATCGTATCTTCGCTCTGCACGGCCGCGATGCCGCAGGCGAGGGCGTAGTCCACCATGTCCTCAGGCCCCGCGCCTTTCGCATAGGCGCTCACGAGCCCTGCTGTAAAGGCGTCTCCCGCACCGGTGGCGTTCGCCATGTCCGAAACGGGCGCAAGGCGCCGGAAAAACGAGCGTCCTTCCCGGTCCGCGTAGTAACAGCCGCGGCTTCCGAGGGAGACTGCGATGGACTGCAGGCCTTTCTTCAGCAGGCTGTTCGCCGCCGCTTCGATCTGCGGGTCATCCGAACAGGGCATGCCCGACAGGTGCTGCAGCTCGATCTGGTTGGGCTTCAGCAGGAAGATCCTCTCGAGCACGGGCAAAAACTTCGCGCCCTTCGCCACGGACACGGGATCCGCGAAGATGGGGACGCCATAGGCGATGGCGGCGAGCTGGGCGATGAGGCCTGCCGGCGGATTCGCGTCGCAGACGATGGCTTTCGCTTCCTGCAGCAGCCTGCCGTTCGCGGGCAGATAGTCCGCAGGCAGCAGGTCCATGATGCGCATGTCGTTGGCCGCGACGAGCATGTCGCCGGTCTCGTCCATGAAGGCCATGTAGCAGGACGTGGGACAGTCCTCGCGCACGAGCACGTATCTCATGTCGATGCCGGCTTCCTCGCTGGCTTTGCGGATGCGGTCGCCGAATGCGTCGTTTCCCACGGACGACAACAGTACGGGCGCGCAGCCGAGACGCGCGCAGTTTTCCGCGATGTTGCGCATGACCCCGCCAGGCGACGTATGGATCTTCCCGGGATTTGAATCCCGCAGGACGACGGGCACGCTGCTCTGAATGTGCAGGTCCATGTTGGCGCCTCCGAAGCAGGCGATGATGGGTCGGGTCATGGGAAAGCCTCCTTGGCTCCGCCGGGAGCCGCCGTTATTCTACCATGCCTGCAGCCTGCAGGCAACTGAAAGCAGGCCGCCGCATTACAATCGCTTTACTTTTCCGCCGCATCTCTTGCAAGAAAGGACGGATTGTACTAAAGTTAAAGAATAAGGACGTTTGCTGCGGAGGCAGAAGATCATGAAGACATCCGCGAAAATCTATTTTGTATGCGCGCTGCTGTGGGAAGCCGGGGCCGTGCTGTGGTTTCTGGAACCCTACGGCAAGCTTTTGGCACTCCTGGGCTGGGTCTACCTGTTCCTGGGGGTCGTCTGCGCGATCGCGGCCGTCGTCTCGAACCGCAGGCGGGATTGACCCCGCGAAGGAGAGCCATGGATCTGGAAAAGACGATCAGCAACCTGAAGAAAAACGAATTTGAAGTCAGTTATTTTGAGAGCGGCGCGCAGGCAGCCGCTTATTTGAACGGAAAGATCGACGGCAAGACCGTCGGTTTCGGCGATTCGGAGACGCTGCGCGTCATGGGCGTATCCGCGATGCTGGCGGGCCACAATACCGTATACGACCCGATCGGCGTTCACGGCGACGAGGAATTCGACGAGGTCGCCCGCAAAACGCAGCTGACGGCCGTGTTCCTGACGTCGGTGAACGCCATCGCCGAGACCGGGCAGATGGTCAACATCGACGGCACGGGCAACCGGGTGGCCGGTTCCATCTTCGGGCACGAGAAGGTGTATCTGGTGGCCGGGGTCAACAAGATCGTGCCCACGCTCGAGGACGCAATGAATCGCGCACGCAACGTGGCGGCGCCGAAGAACACGAAAAAGTTCGGCTACGCGACGCCCTGCGCCAAAACGGGCAAATGCCACGACTGCCACGCGCCGCGGCGCATCTGCAACATGATGGCCGTCTACATGCAGAAGATGAACGGCATGGACATGGAAGTGGTGCTCGTGGGGGAAGAAATGGGCTTCTAGCAAAGTCCCAAAACATGCGGGAAAGCAGCGGAGAGGAAGGCCCTCCCGCTGCTTTTTGATGCATGGTCCTTTATGCGGTTTCCGGTTAGGGCCTATACCCGCCGGTACAGCAGGCTGCCGCACTTGACGGCCCAGGCGCGGCCGTCCTTCAGCACGAAACGCAGGAAGCAGACCCGCTTGCCGCTCGCTTCGCCGAATGCCGCGAACACCGTTCCCTCGCAGTATTCCAGCCGGCAGAGGGTGCCGCCCACATCTGCCCGTAGCCGGCCGTCCCGGGAAAAAATCCGGATGTGGGACGGTTTTCCCACGTGACCCACGTAATCGCCCCACAGCGTGTCCGGTCGGGAGAAATCCCTGCCGCAGGGGCGGGTCCACATCAGGTCTTCGTCCAGCGGAAGGCCCAGCAGGAAGGCGTAGCAGGTGTTCTGCAGCTCTTCCATGTCCCATTCGGATTCGTTGCACAGGATCGCCACCCCGTAGCCGCCTTCCAGAAAACCGCCGAAGGCGGATACGCCGTGCAGCTCCCCGCCGTGGTCGCAGGCCATCTTTCCGCCTACCAGGCGCTTGCGCAGGCCCATGGCGTAGAAGGGTTTGCGGCGCAGGGGATATTGAGCGCCCACCATCTGCTCCACTGCCTCGGCCGGGACGATGCGCTTGCCCTCATGCATGCCGCCGTTCGCCAGCATGCGGTAATAGAGGGACAGGTCCTCCACCGTGGATTTGATGCAGGCGCAGCCCATGTAAGGCGGCAAGA
>JAIKZT010000115.1 GCA_024682015.1 Clostridia bacterium | reverse complement strand
AAGAAACGGTTTCCCGAAGTCCGTTCAAATCGTTTCATTATTCTGCGGGTGGCGTCACCGTGGATTGTCAGGTGAATTACGAGGGTTATTGGTCCTCATATCCTCTCATGCCGAAGGAAGATTTAGCCGAGCGTCATTATTCCATGGTCTTCTCGATCAGCAAGGATTAAGCGCTGTCCCGCGCCTCATGAAAGAACGTCCCGCATCGCTGACAGGACGTTCTTTTATGGTGTTTATTTCGCGAGGCTCTTCACGATCTCCAGAAGTTCCAGGTCGGATTCCTGTACGCGGATCCCGGTCTTGAACTCGGTCCCATCCGGATAGCGGACCGCGACGGCGATCTCCTGCCCTTCTTCAAAGCCCTTGGCATAAACCTCGTTGCCGAAGGCGACCGCCCTCGGGTGGTTTTCGTTAAATCTCTGCCATGCGCCGCGAAGCCTCAGCATGGCGCCGAAATCAAGATTCATTGTTTCTCCCTTCGATAAGGAAAAGCGGGACGGTGATCCGCCCCGCTTTCCTTTTTGTCTGCGATCAGACGCTCAGCACGTCGGCAAACGCCTGGATGGCGGTGGAAGCCTGACCGAAGTCGCGCATCTGCTGGTCGATACCCAGTTTGATGTGCGGAATGCCCGCGTCGTCGAGGGCTTTCTTCAGGTAAGGATATTCCATTTCCTCAGGGTCGCAGAACTGCTGCATGAAGAGGACGAGCCCCTTCGCGCCGCTTTCCTTCACGAGGTTCGCCACGAATTCGCCGCGGCGGTTCTTGCTGGACTCTTCATCGTACAGCAGGACGTCGTAGTCTTCGTCCGCGAACTGTTTCGCCAGAGCCATCATCGGGTCGCCGTCTTCGGCAGCGTCCACGCGGATGGTGCGGCTCTCATGCGCCACGTCGTCGGTCGCGATCGCGATCTTGTTGTCGTCGAAGATCTTCAGCAGGACCGGGTTGTCGCAGATGATGCCGCTGGTGACGATCTTGATGCCGTCCCAGTTCGAGGCGGGCAGAGCCTTCAGCTCTTCGTTCAGGGCGTTCAGCTTTTCGGTGTATTCGGGCTTCTCCATGAAGTAGCCGGCCTTAAGGACCGCGCTGCGGTTCACGGCGGAAATGGCTTCCGGATGCTCACCGGCGAGCTTCACGAATTCACGGCGGGCCTGGCGGTACTTGTTGTAGACCTTGATGGCCGCGCGGATGTCTTCGTCAGTCATCTCCCTGCCGGCGATCTTTTCCAGTTCCCTGCGCACGTTGGTGTACTGGGCTACGGTGAATTCCAGGCCGAACTGCGGGCGGCGGTACTGCGGATGCGCCAGGAAGATGGTCGGCATCTTCTTCAGGGCGGTCATGGACACGCGGAAGTTCTGGCTCATGGGACGAAGGGTGTCGCAGATGGTGGGCGTGATCACGCCGTCCAGCTGGTCCATCGTGCCGTCCAGCATCATTTCCAGCGCGAGCTGGGCGATGGTGCAGTAGAAGGTCGCGCAGTATTCCTTGGCCTTGGAGATGGTCTTGTTGTTGCTGCCCCAGATGCCCATCGGGACCATGCCGGCCGCGTAGACGAGCTCTTCGGGTGCGTAGTAAGGCAGAACGCCGATGACTTTCCTGCCGGCTGCCTTGTATTCTTTCAGAAGTTTCGCGGGCGCATAAGCAGCGGCCTTAAATTCATTAAGTCTGGTTTCGATACTCATGATCCTGCCTCCTTATGCTTCCAGATTTTCCTTGCGGATCTGCATGGCCTCGACAAGGCCCTGCACGCGGGTCTCATACTGCGCTTCGTTGAAGTTGCGCGGGTCGGCCTGGTCGCCGTCGAAGCCGGCGCACGGGATGCCCAGGTCCGCGGTGAAGCGGCGCTGCATCTCGGCCATGTAGCCGGACCACGGCTTGCAGGAACGGTTATAGTGGACCAGCACGCCGTCGACCTTGTTGTCGCGGCAGATGCCTTCACGCCACTCCACGCCCTTTTCGATGGAAACGGAGTTGGGAGCCTTGCAGTACGCGCTGACCATCTCGTCCATGTTGTTGTAGACGAAACCGAAAGCAGGGGCGTACACGACGGCGGTCACGTTGATGCCGTTCGCCTTCAGCGGCTTGAACAGGTTCGGCAGCTTCGGCCAGCAAGGGATGCCTTCGAACATGACACGGTATTCTTCCGGGAAAGGAAGGGTGGAGGTGCCTTCCTTGATGTTGATCTCAAGGTCCTGTGCCAGCAGATCGAACGCGTCGGCAGCTTCCTTCTTGCCGCGGGCGGTAACGACGTCGGCCATGTGGTTGAAGAGGTCGAAGCCGCTAAGAGGGGCGGGCTTGTACTGCAGGTAGTTGCAGACCTTCAGCCAGTTCTGGGCGGTGCGGTTCGCCTGCGCGCAGGCATGCTCGAACTTCGCTTCGTCGAACTTCTTGCCGGTCAGTTCTTCCAGCTGATGGATGGCGTTGTCGAACTGGGCGCGGATGTAGGTCACGTTCTCCGGATTCGGATCCATGGTGTTGTTGTAGGGAACGTCGATCATGATGAGCGGGATGTTGCACATGCGGGCGATGTTCTCATACCACTTGGTCATGCAGTTGCAGATGTTGTTGCAGCACAGCACGAAGTCGGGCTGAGGGATGCGCATCTGCTTGTAGGGCTGGATGGATTCCAGACGGCGCTCTTTTTCACG
>JAIKZT010000113.1 GCA_024682015.1 Clostridia bacterium | reverse complement strand
ACTCGTCGTACTCCTCACCGATCGTGTACAGGTTGGAGATCGGGTAGATGCCGGTGACCCGCTTCGCAGCCCAGTGCCTGTCCACCGTCTCCAGCAGCCACATGGACTCGGAGTCGGCCAGCATGAACGTGTTGTGGTAATTGTCGTCCGGATTTTTGTACGCGCAGCCGCCGCCCTGGCCGTACGCCTCCAGGTGCTCGATGATCACGTGCATGGCCTGGTACGCCGTGCGGCCGCGCTCAAGGCCCAGGCGCAGCAGATCCATGCCCAGCAGAGCTTCTTCCTTCTGCGCGGGAATCTCCGACCAGTCCGCCTCGTTGCCGATGCACACGCCGTGCTCGTTGACGCCCATCTCAAAGCCCCAGATCCACCAGGGCTGAGACCCGATCATGGCATAGGTGTGAGCCACCTGCGGCACCTCGATGTACGTGCACTTCACCATTTCGCCCGGCTCGTGATCCGCCGCCGGGAAGAACTTCAGATTCTGGCATTCGTCCGTCTCGCGGTCCGAGTTCTTCGCCAGGATATTACACCCGCTGACGCTCGCGCGCTTCTCCACAGCGACCGTATCGCAGGAAGGCGTGCAGTTGCAGATCTGCTTTTTTCTGTACATTTCAGACTCCTTTAAAACTATGGAACTATCCTATTTATCATCCATTCAGGCCGAAGGGATGACCGAAAAGAGGCGCCGCGATCCACGCCGCGGCGGCAAACTCTGAAGGAATCGCCTGCGGTTTCGGTAAGCGAAGACGCAAAGATGGGTCGAGCCTTGCGAGAGGCGGGAGTGTCTGAGACGGGTTTCGGCTGTAGAAACCCGTCGAGTTGCCCGCCGTGCCCTTCTTTGCATCTGAGCGAACCGGTCAAACCGCCCGATCCCTGAAGGTGCGCAAGCCGCGGCGTGGATCGCGGCATTTCGCTGTCCAATCCGCGGCGGCAAACTCTGAAGGACCCGCCGGCGGTTCCGGTGAGCGAAGGCGCGCGAACCGCGGCATCTGCGCTTAGTTCATCGTGATCAGCTCGTACTCCCGCGTGCCCATGCCCAGCTTCTCGCCGTGTTCCAGGCCGGCTGCCCAGGCGGTGTTGGGATGCAGCATGCGGAAGACGTCCTTGTCGTCGATCATCTTCTGGCGCTCGGCGCGCTTGCGGGAATCCCGCAGGATGTCGCCGAGGACGGAGCCCTCGTTGATGCTCTGCGCGTTCACCGCGTCCGCGCAAGCCTGATCGACGGCCACCGGGTCGAATCCGGCGAAGATGCCCACATCCGGTACGATGGGCAGGTCGTTTTGACCGTCGCAGTCGCAGTCCGGTGAAACGTCCATGACAAAGGCGATGTGGAAGTTGGGCTTGCCGTTGATGATGGCCCAGGTGTACTCCGCGATCTTGCAGGACAGGGCTTCCTTGCCGGAATCCCACTTCGTCTGGATGGCGTCCTTGGGGCAGACCGCAATGCAGCGGCCGCAGCCCAGGCACTTGTCCTCGTTAATGCGGGCCTTCCGGTCCACGACCTTGATGCCTTCGTGCGCACAGTTCTTTTCGCAGGTCCTGCAGCCTACGCAGCGCTCCTCGATGACCCGCGGCGTTCCGTCGGAATGCATGGCCTGCTTGCCCGAACGGCTGCCGCCGCCCATGCCGATGTTCTTCAGCACGCCGCCGAAACCCGCGGATACGTGGCCCTTGACGTGGCTCATCGAGATGACGATGTCCGCCTCCGCCAGCGCGGAACCGATCTTGGCAGTCTTGCAGTACGTGCCGCCGGGAACGGGCAGCTCCCGCTCGTCAAGGCCCCTCAGGCCGTCCGCGATGATGGTCTGCACGCCCGTCGCCAGCGGGTTGTAGCCGTTGACATAGGCTGAATCCAGGTGGTCGATGGCGTTCTTGC
Source organism: Clostridia bacterium (assembly GCA_024682015.1). Classification (GTDB taxonomy): domain Bacteria; phylum Bacillota; class Clostridia; order Peptostreptococcales; family Anaerovoracaceae; genus RUG11894. Next base: position 526 of record JAIKZT010000113.1, on the reverse strand, counting down.
GGCCGCCCACGTACAGCGTGTTGCAGTCCGTCAGGAAGGGCTTGCCGCCGAGCTTCTTGATGTAGTCGCACACGGTCCTCGCCCAGTTGGGACGAAGGTAGGCGAGATTGCCCGGTTCACCGAAGTGGATCTTGACCGCCACGAACTTGTCCTTGAAATCGATCTCTTCAAATCCGGCCTTCTTCATCAGGCGTTCGAGCTTTTGCAGCAGGCTCTCCTCGCCCTTCGTGCGCAGGTTGGTGAAGTATACTTTCGCTTTTTCCATGGTGTTTTCCTTTAACTCCTTGCCTTCGCCTATTTCATGTTCTTGAATTCCTTGCGCACTTCTGTCATCAGGCGCGGGTCGGACAGCAGCCGCCAGCCCGTCAGCGCCATGGCGCAGGCTGTCTCCATCATCCGGTCCTTCGCGTAATCCGTCTGCGTGCAGAGCGCGAAATCGCGGGTATGGGACGCGATGTTCTTCGTGGTGATGGGGAAATACGGGTGGATCGTGGGGCACACGTAGGACACGTTGCCCGCGTCGGAG
>JAIKZT010000093.1 GCA_024682015.1 Clostridia bacterium | reverse complement strand
TGGTCTCCTTTGAACGCGTTTTCAGCCGGCAGTCCGCGACGCAAAATGGGAAGGATCGCGGCCTGCCCCAGCAATTGTTTAGAGCTTGTAGAAGTTATCCGAGCGGGTCGTCGTGGCGGGAGGCGCCGGATCCAGCTTCCTGTCCGCGATGCCTAAGACGTCCTCCGGACGGATCCAGGGCCGGCCCTGGATGCCCGAGGTCTCTTCATGGGTCAGAAGTCCCTTGTACATCGTCAGCGACCGTCTGTAGAAGCCGTCCGCCACGCAGGTCTCCTCGACGCCCTTGTTCAGGATGCTCAGGATGAACGGCAGCATTTCGCCCGCATAGGACACGGACGTGGAGTGCGCCACCGCGCCCGGAATGTTCGATACGCAGAAGTGCACCACCCCGTTCACCACGTACCGCGGATTGTCGTGATGCGTTTCGTGGGACGATTCGATCGCGCCCGGATCGTCGTTGGAGATGTCCACCAGCACGCTGCCCGGCTCCATCAGCTTCAGCATTTCCTTGTCGATCAGGAAGTCCTTGCGCTGTTTCGGCCACTTCACCGCGTTGATGACCATGTCCATCTGCGGCAGCACCCGCGCGATGTTCTCCTTGTTGCAGTACATCGTCGAGATGCGGTTGTCGTATTCGAATCCGATGTTGCGCAGGATCCCCACATTGATATCCATCACCGTGCAGTTCGCACCCAGCGCGTACAGCACTTCCAGCGAGCCCTTGCCCACGGCGCCGCAGCCCAGGATCAGCACGTTCATGCGGGGAGCGCCCGCGAAGCCGCCGACCCACTTGCCCTTGCCGCCGTTGATCGTCAGCATGGATTCCAGGCCGAACAGCGCGCCCTGCTTGCCCGCCGCTTCGCAGTTGGGAGAACCGTAGCGGTGGCAATCCTCCGCCGTAAAGGCGATGCACTTGGACTTCAGCAGCGCGTCCACTTCCTCGGGATGGCCAGCCGGATGGATGCAGCCCAGGATGATCTGATCTTCGCGGATCAGATCGAATTCGCAGGGTTCAAACTCCTTGACCTTGGCGATAAAGTCGCTGCGCTGGTACATCTCCTCCATCGTTTCCACGATCTCGGCGCCCGCCGCGGCGTACTTTTCGTCGGGGAAGCCGGCGCCTTTACCGCAATCGTGCTGGGCCAGGACCTTGTGGCCTGCCGCTACGATGGACTCCACTTCCGCCGGCGTGCAGATCACTCTGAATTCGCCTTCCTTAATGTCTTTTAAGATTCCGAATACCATTTTGTTTTGTTCCTCCTGAAATCTCATGGTGTACTTCTCTATGGATCAGAGCCTGTTCAGCTCCTCCAAACGGTTGCAAGCCACGAAATGGCCGGGTTTTACTTCCCGCAGCTGGGGATTCTTCCTGCACGCGTCCGTCGCGTAATTGCAGCGCTTGTAGAACCTGCATTCGTCGGGCGGATTGATGGGCGAAGTGATCTCGCCCTTGATCAGGATGCGCTCCCTGCGCTCGGAGAGATCCGGAATGGGGATCGCGGACAGCAGCGCTTCCGTATAAGGATGCAGCGGATGATCGAACAGCTCCACGGACGGCGCTTTCTCGACGATCTGCCCCAGATACATGACGGCGATGTCGTCCGAGAAGTGGTTGACCACGGACAGATCGTGCGTAATAAAGATATACGTAAGGCCCATATCCTGCTGAAGTTCCTTCAGAAGGTTGAGGATCTGAGCCTGAATGGATACATCCAATGCCGAGACCGGCTCATCGCAGACGATGAACTTCGGTTCAAGCGCCAGTGCCCGTGCGATCCCTATGCGCTGTCTGCGCCCGCCATCCAGCTCGTGCGGATAGGAGTTGAACAGCCGGGGCGCAAGGCCGACGGTATACATCAGCTCCGCGACTCTTTCATCCAGCTTTTTCTTATCCGTTATGATCCTGTTGACAACGATGGGCTCCGCGATCAGCTGGGCCACGGTCTTGCGCGGATCCAGCGAAGAGAACGGATCCTGAAAGATCAGCTGCATGTCCTTGCGGGCAAGCCGCAGCTGATGCCGGCTGAGCTTGCTCACATCCTTGCCCTCGAACAGGACCTGCCCTGCCGTCGGCTCGATGAGCCTTAGAATAGCACGGCCGGTCGTAGACTTTCCGCAGCCGGACTCGCCTACAAGTCCAAGCGTTTTACCGCGCTCGATGGAAAAACTGATGCCGTCCACCGCGTGCAGCATGCCGCTCTTGGTTTTAAAATACTTCTTCAGGTCTTTGACCTCAAGAATCACGTCAGCCATCAGCTTCTCTCCTTTCGGTCAATATGGAATCCCGGCCTGTCATAAGCGCAGCACAGGACGCTGTGGGTTTCCGAGATATCCCGTTTCGCCTGAGGACGCTTGCAATCCTCTCCCGCGTAAGGACATCTTGGCTCGAACGCGCAGCCCTCCGGCAGGTTCGTCGGATCCGGCATCATGCCCTTGATGGGCGTCAGCATGGCCTTGCGGTCGTTGATGTTGGGAATCGAGTTGAAAAGCCCTTCCGTGTAGGGATGCTTCGTCCGATTGAACACGTCCTGCAGCGTTCCCCTTTCGATGATCTTACCCGCGTACATGACGGCAACCTCGTCGCAGATCTCCGCAACGATGCCCAGATCGTGCGTGATCATGATCAGAGAAGTCTTATACTGCTCACGCAGCCTGCGCATCAGATCCAGGACCTGCGCCTGGATGGTCACGTCCAGGGCTGTGGTGGGTTCATCCGCGATCAGAAGCTGCGGGTGACACGCCAATGCGATCGCGATGACGACGCGCTGTTTCATGCCGCCGGAAAACTCGTGCGGAAAGTCGTATGCGCGTTCCGCGGGTATGCCGACGAGCTCCAGCATGCCGATTGCCCGTTTCATGGACTCCGCCTTGGAGACGTTCTCGTGCAGCAGGATAGCTTCCGCGATCTGTTCGCCCACGCTGAAAACAGGGTTGAGCGCGGTCATCGGATCCTGGAAGATCATGGATATATCCTTGCCGCGAGTCTGCTCCAGCTCCCTGACGGACATGTTCAGCACGTCTTTGCCGTCCAATTCCATCTTGCTGCACTCCACGACTCCGGGAGGCTTGGGAACAAGGCGCAAAAGCGATAAGGCCGTGGTCGTTTTACCGGCGCCGGTCTCGCCCACAAGGCCGATGGCGTGGCCCCGTTCGATCTCCAGATCGATACCGTTTACCGCGTGAACGATACCGTCCTCCGTCTCAAAGCGAACCACGAGATTCTTCAGATCAAGTATCAAATCTTTGTCCATGGCCGCCTCCTACTGTTTCAGTTTCGGATCGAGCGCATCACGCAGGCCGTCGCCCATCAGGTTGAAGGATAACACGGTCGTCATGATGGCCAGCCCCGGGAACAGCGTCAGATAGCTGTAATCGCGGATGAGTTCTCTGCCCTCTGAAAGCATCGCGCCCCATTCCGGGGTCGGGATCGGGACGCCAAGTCCGAGGAAACTCAGAGAAGAAGCTGTCAGGATTCCGCTGGCGACACCCATGGTCGCCTGCACAATGATGGGCGAAAGCGAATTGGGCAGCACGTGTTTGAACATGATCTCCAGATCCGAGCAGCCGGCGATCTTCGCCGCCTCGATGTATTCCGCGTCCCGCACCGGCAGAACTGCCGCCCGCGTCGTACGCGCAAACAAGGGCGTATACACAAGTCCGATCGCCAGCATGAGGACGCCCAGTCCCTGGCCAAAGGCAGACATCAGAGCTACGCCCATCAGAATGGTGGGTATGCCGATGAATATCTCGCAGAAACGAAGGATGATGTTCTCGACAATGCCGCCGTAATAACCCGCCACAAGGCCGAGACACATGCCCAGACCGCAGGCGATCATGACGGATACGATACCCACGGACAGTGAGTATTTTGCGCCGTAGATGATGCGCACGAACACATCCCGCCCGTATTGATCCGTTCCGAACCAGTGCTCAGCGCTCGGCGACAGCAGCCGGTTCTTCAGGTCGTTGTAAACGATATCCTCATTGAACACATACATGAACTGTGCCGCGACGGTGATTACGATCAGCAGAATGACAATCACCAGACCGACCATGGCGCTGGGGCTTTTTTTATAGTTGCGCCATACTTCGCTGAGCATGCTGCGCTTCTTATACTTTTTCAGTTCGGCAATATCATAAGTTCTCTTTTCTTCCATGATACTCCCCCTTACTTCGCATAGTGCGCCTTGATGCGCGGATCTACATAGGCATAGGCGATGTCGACGACCAAAAGCGTAACGTTCAGCAGCAGCGAGAACATGATGATGCAGCCGCAGGCAAGGTTCGGATCCCGCGAGTTCACCGCCATAACCGTGAGCCGGCCGACGCCCGGCCATGCGAAGATGGCTTCCGTCGTGACCGCTCCGCCAAAGGCGTTGCCGAGCGTGGAGCCGAGAACGGTCAGGATGGGGATGAGCGCGTTCTTCAGGGCATGTTTGCGAATGACCATCTTTTCCGACACGCCTTTAGCCCGTGCGGTCCGCAGATAGTCCTGGCGGATCACTTCCAGCATGGAGGAACGCGTGATGCGCGTCAGCGTACCGGCCTGTTCCGTGCCAAGCGTGATCGCCGGCAGAACAAGGGATTTCAGGCCCAGGTCCGCGCCGTACGACGGGAACCACTTATGGTGCAGCGAGAATGCGATGATCAGCAGCAGGCCGAACCAGAAATTCGGCATGGACACACCGATCATGGATGTGGTCATGGAAACGCCGTCGAGCCAGGTCCTGTGGTGGGTGGCCGCGGCGATACCGAGTGGTATGGCTATCAACAGCGCGACGAAAATGCTGCCGAAAGCAAGCTCCATGGTCCGCGGCAGCCTTTCAAAGAAAATATCCGCCACAGGTCTTTTCTGTGACAGAGATTGCCCCAGATCAAGGCGAAGCAGACCCTTTAGATACCGGAAATAGCGATGAAATACGGTCCCGTTCATGCCCAGTTCTTCTCTCATGAGCTCAATCTGTTCCGGAGTCGCATCCGGCGGGGCCATAGAGGCGATGATATCGCCGGGAGCCAGGTCCATGAGAAAATAGACGACGAAGGAAACGCAGATGAGGACCGGGATCATCATGAGCAGGCGCTTGATGACGTATCGTCCCATAAGACCCTCCTATCTTTGCAGGGAAGCTCCCGCCGCAAGAGCAACGGGAGCTCCCAAATGAGTTTGATTTACAGATAGTCTAGTGTGCGGCCTCCGTCTTAGTCGCTGACAAGTCTTTCGACTTCCTTGAACTGGTGGACGAGAGCCGGGTGGATCTTGGCGCCGGTGACATCAGCGGCAGCTCCGAATGTGAGCGTAGCCTGTGCGATGGGCACCCAGGGGATGACTTCGCAGGTGAGATAATTCTGCAGGTCGAGATAGAGCTGATCTCTCTTGGCCGGATCCACTTCGCCGGCTGCGGCATCGATCATAGCATCGATCTCGGGTACCTCAAGGCTTGCGTAGTTGCGGCCCGCGCCGGTGGTCATGGTGTTGCGGTACATGTAGTCCGCGTTCTTGCCCGGCGTCCAGGACGCGATAAACATCTCGACTCCGTTGGTGTGGCCGTCGCTGGAGAGCAGCTCCGTCAGAGCCGCGCCCTGCATGATCTCGATATCGATGGTGATGCCGTACTTGGACATCTGGGCCTGCAGGTTGTTGGCCATCTTCGTTCTGTGGGCAGCATCGGATGTGACGAGGTGAATCGTCTTGCCGGTCGCGCCGATCTCATCGAACAGCGCCTGAGCTCCTTCCGGATCGTAGGGGATACCCTCAATATCGTGATAGTAGCCCATGTCGCGGCAGTGAATGTTCGTGGACGGAATGGCGTAGCCGTCCCAGGCAGCCAGGACCATCTCCTCCTTGTCGATGCCCTTGGCAACCGCAAGTCTGAACTTCTGGTTCGTGACGATGGAATCGGGATTCTCGAGGTTGAATCCGACCATGTGCTGTCCGCGGCCGGTCTCGGTGATCAGCTGCAGGTTGGGATCTTCGATCAGTCTGTTATAGTCGGTGGCATTCGGCGTCATGATGACGTCCACTTCGCCGTTCTCAAGAGCGATCATACGGGCGGATGCCTCGGGGATCATCTTGAAAACGAGTCTCTTGGTGTTGGGAACCGGATACAGCGTGCAGTCCTCGAAGCGGACAAGGGATACATAGTCGCCGGATACGAAGTCTTCGAACATCCAGGGGCCGGTACCGATCTTGACAGCCTCTTCCTCAGGCATGGTCTCAAATGCTTCCTTGGACAGAATGGCCAGCGTGTTGGCAGCAAAGACGTAGTTGAAGTCTACATCCGGCTGGAACAGCTCCACATTGAACGTGAGGTCGTCCACGATCTCGATGGTGAACATGGAGGCGTACTTGGCGGTGATGGAGTGCTGCGGAGCTCTCTCCATCAGGGTGAAGTAAACGTCCTCGGTGTCGAGGGTGGTGCCATCGTGGAACTTCACACCGGACTTCAGGGTGAAGGTCCAGTGAGACGGATCGATCATTTCCCAATGGTCGACAAGCTCGCCTTCATTCTGCATGGTATCGAGGTTGGTGTCGGTCAGCAGATCGTGGGTGCAGTCCTGAACGATCTGGTTGGTCTCCGCGCTCGTCTCCATGGGATCGATGGTGGTGAACTCATCCGCCATAGCGATGACGATCTCCTCCTTGTAACGCGGCTCGGACGCCGTCTGCGCGGGTTCCGTGCCAGCCGGCTCTGTCGGTCCAGCCGGTTCTGCAGGCTGGGCAGGCTCGTTGCTGCTGGTGCAGGCAGCCAGGGAGAAGACCATGGCCAGCGCGAGAAGCAATGCTAAAATCTTCTTCATGTTTTCCTCCTAAATCAATACATACAACACATAAAGCCTTTTGCTTTACGCTATGCATAATAAGCAAGTACCGTGCCAATCAGCACGGTACTTGAAAATGCAGGATATTTGTAATGCTCATGCAATATTTGCCGGGCAATTTTTGCGTCTCGCACGCAATATTTGCCTTTGCGAAAAATAATTCGTATCGAAGAGGACTTCCTGGATGCTGCGCTGCGGCAAGAGGATCCCCGCATTTGCTCTACAGCAGTCCGTACTCGTTGATCTTGTTCAGCAATCCGCGCTTGGAGATGCCCAGATCTTCGGCGGTCTTGTCGCGGCGCCCGCGGTTTTTCTTCAAAGTCTCCGCGATGGCGAGTTTCTCTATATCCTTCAGAGAATGCGTGGACACGAAATTCTCCACCGTGCCGCTTTCCTGCGCAAAAGATACCGGCCCGCCTTCTTCGCGGACTTCCCTGGGCAGGTGCTCCGGGCCGATGCAGTCGCCCTTGCATACGATGCAGGCGTATTCCATGATATTTGCCAGCTGTCGCACGTTCCCGGGGTATGTGTAGCGCATGAGCATATCGCTGGCTTCCTGGGTCAGCCCGGAGATGGTCTTGCGCATCTCAAAGGCATTCTGCTGGATGAAATGCTCGCACAGCAGAAGGATATCTTCCCGTCTTTCCCGCAGCGGGGGTATCTCGATGGACATCACATTCAGGCGGTAATAAAGGTCCTCGCGGAACTTCTTTTCCTCGATCAGCGTTTTCAGGTCTTTGTTTGTCGCCGCGATGACCCTCACATCGACCTTGCGCGGTTCCCCTGCCCCTACCGGGGTCACTTCCTTATCCTGAAGAACGCGAAGGATCTTCGCCTGCAAAGCCAGCGGCATATCCCCTATCTCATCCAGGAAGATCGTGCCCCGGTCGGCCAGCTCAAACTTGCCTTTTCTGTCCGCGTCGGCGCCAGTAAACGAACCCTTTTTATGGCCGAAAAACTCGGATTCCAGCAGGTTGTCCGGAATGGCTGCGCAGTTGACCACCACAAAACGCTCATCCTTCCGCTTGCCCTCCTCGTGGATCGCCTTGGCCACAAGTTCTTTGCCGGTACCGCTTTCACCTGTGATCAGCACGTTGGAATCGATATCCTTCAGCGTATCGATCAACTGATAAACGGTTTTCATGCTGGCGCTGTTCCCGATGATGCGGTCAAAATGACGGCTGATCTCCAGTTCTCCCGTCAGATAGGACACCCTTTCGCTCAGATGCCGGAATTCCACCGCTTGTTCCAGAACGATCTTCAATTCCTCGATATCCAGCGGCTTTGTCAGGTAGGTAAAAGCGCCGGCCTTCATAGCTTCCACAGAAGTCCCGATGCTGGCATATGCTGTCATGATCACGACAGCGATGGCCGGATCCGACTCCTTGACAGCTCTCAGCACATCCAGCCCGTCCTCATTACCGAGTTTGAGATCCAGGAGGACCACATCGCAGGATTCGCGCTTCAACTGTTCCAGCATCGGAGCGGAGGTCTGAAATGTGCGGACTTCGTAGCTGTTTTTCAGGGCAAAATAGAGAGCGGTGCAGATGCCTTCTTCATCGTCAACGATCCATATCCGATGTTTTGTCATTGTCCAAATCCTCTTTAAAAATGATCCGCATGGCAGTATACTCGCCAAGCCTGCTCTCAACTTCCAGTCTTCCGCCATTTTCGCGGATATACATCTTCGTCATGGGAAGACCCATGCCCGTACCGGTCTTCTTCGTCGTGAAGAACGGATCCGTGCACTGCTGCACCTGTTCCTCCGTCATTCCGTTGCCGGTATCGTAGACTTCTGTAACCACATCCGGGCCATTGCGGTAAACGCTTACCCTTATGGTCTGCTCTTCTGCAGGCGAGCCGCTGTCGATCTTCTGTTCCACCGATTCCACGCTGTTCATCAGCAGATTAACGACCGCCTGCCTGATCTGTTCCTTGTTCGCATAGATATAAAGCGACCTTTCCAGCCGCGTGGTGATCTCGATGTGCTTGCGGGAGGACAGATACGCAAGGCCAAGGCAGTCATCCACGACGCTGGCGGTGTCAAAACGCTCCTTTTGCCCTCTTGGAGGCCGGGAGTAGTTCATCAGCGTTTCGATCATCTTGCTGATGCGGTCCGCTTCCTTAGGCACGAAGGAGCTGAACGCGTCCATGAACTCCGGATCGCCCTTCATGTCCTTTGCTACGGATGCGTAGGTACGTATCGTCGTCAGCGGGTTCTTGATCTCATGCGCGATTCCTGCAATGATGCGGTTTAGCGCTTTATTCTTGCTCTCCTCGAAGATCTCCTGTTTCTCCTGCTCTTCGCTCGTCACGTCCTCCATGATGAACACGCGTTCATCCTGCACGGATGTCCTGTGGCACTGATATCGATACGTGCGCCTCTCTCCGTTCTCATCCCGCAGCACCAGAAGCTCCGGCTGCGTCATCTCCGCCGGGGATTTATTCCAGGCCGGCCCGATTACGCGCATATTTTCGATGTTCGGGAGATCTCTCTGCTCTATGGGGATGCCTTCCATGCGACGCGCGACATCGTTCATCAACAGGACCGTGCCATCCAGCCGCACCACCAGGTTGGCCGCGTAGGCGTGCTCGACAAGTTTGTTGCGCAGCATATATGCCTGTTCCAGATCCTTCATGCGCGCCTGAAGCTCCCTGGTGCGCTCATCCACCATGCGCCGCAGCTGACTGTTGAACAACATGATGGAAACCAGTATAATCAGAGCCGCGCCGAACACTGCGCCGAGGATATTCGTCAGCCGTTGAATGCGCAGCTGCGCGTTCTCCAGCTCCGTGTTGACAACCCAGTGGTCGATGATGCCCTTGTATTCCGGGCTGGAACGCAGCCTGTTGACGCATCCGCTCAGCGCGTTGAACCGCAGATGATCATTGCGGTTCAGCAGGATCGAATAACTGACGCTCGTCACATAATTGAGGGCGATGGAATACTCCTCCTGAAGCCCGTCGCTGCGCATCATATACTGCATGCAGTCCCGCACACCGACGACGATGTCCGTCTCTTCCGACCGCAGCGAATGGTACAGCTGCTCCTGTGTCGCCATGATGCGGATCGGCCTTGCTTTCAGCTGAGAGACGAAGGAATAACTCGCTGTTCCCAATTCGTATGCGGCAGAGACGGTTCCGGAACCCGAACTATCCCAAACGGAGCTGTCCATCCCGGACGGTATGACCAGACAGGTGGACGCGGAGTAGATCTCCGATGTCGTACGGACAGACGGAATTTTGGCGTAGTCGGTCTCCAGAACTCCAAGCACCGCATCGACCTGCCCGGCCGTGAGAGCCTCTACAGCCTGGCTCTGCCTGTCGAATATCACATACTCAACAGTCAGATCGCCTATGCGCGCGAGTTCATTCATGATGTCCACGAAGACGCCCTGCGGCTGATCTGCTTCATCCACAAAAAGAAGCGGCTGCGTCTTTCCGCTTACCGCGACACGGATATCCTTGTATCCCCCTGCGGCATAAACAGGCAGGCAGGAAAAAAGCACAAAAAGACAGCAGAGCATTATGCCGACCATCCTTGTGTTCCTCATACTTCCACCTGCTTTCATTCCATGCTATGGACTCAACCTGATTATACCATGCTTCGGAAATATTTGCCGATTCAACAGTCCGGGTCTGATGGCATTATAATACCCAGGTAAACGCAGTCATCACATCCCACAGGCGGTCGGTCGACAGCAGGATCGTATTGTCGTCGCAGAGCATCTGATCGCCCGAAAGCAAAACGGACGGAACGCCCGCGGACGCGGCAGCCAGCGAGTACAGCATAAACTCGGAGCATTTCACACCGTTCAGCTTCACATAGATCGTGGACTTTGTCTCCGTGTGCGACATGCGGTTGCCTTCCCTGCCTGCCGCGCTGTGATAGCCTATATACATCGCGGCGTCAAACGGTCTTCCCTCCGCGTCCTTCTCGTCTACGCCGTACACCATGCTCCACGGGGACCCGCACCAGGAGCGCGTCAGCTCGACGCCCCTGGGCAGCAGCTCCGGAAAGATGTTCGTTCCGCTGCCGTGCGCGTCTTTCACGCGCACGTAGTCCGCGCCGGCGTCAAACGCTGCCCGGCAGGCAGCGGCCACTTCATAAGACATCTCCTTGGCGGCATCAACGTAACCGTATTCCCCTTTGCGGCAATGATCCCAAAGAGCGGTATTCGCAACGCCCTCAATATCTGCGCTGATAAAAACTCTCATGTTTCACCTCAACATTCACCAATGGGCGGATCCCGAAGGATCCGCCCGGATCGCTTCTATTTGAGTTTATTATACGCTATTTGATATCGTTGAGGAACATGCCATCGCAAATGAAGTGGATGTTATATACAGTCGCCGTAACTTCAGTGGTAATAGGATATAGTTCCTCACTTTTTTAACACGAATCCCATAGTAAACTTATGAGTGATCAATTTGGAGATTGACATACTTTTCCATATGTCATATTACGGGTTTATAACTATAATGATGCACATTATGCGTATCGACACATATTATTCAATGGGGTACTATTCAATAGGATAGGACATGCTGCAACCCTTTATACAGACCAAAACGTTTTCTAAACAATGGGATGCCTTAGGGCTCATAGATGATGCGAAAAGCAAAAAGAGTACTCTATCGGCGGCGGAATGCAGCCAGATCCGCCAGAGCATCAAGCTGTTGGAAGATTCCTTAAAGGAGGCCCACAATGAGTGAACTGTTCGACAACATCATGCAAAGCCTGAACGAGGCAATTGAAGATGCTAAAAGCGGTGGGAAACAACTGCCGCGCAGGACGATAACGGTCACGCCTGTAAAGGTGTACTCGTCTGAGGAAGTGCGGGCAATACGAAAAACGACAGGAATGTCCCAACGGTATTTTGCTGCGTATCTCGGAGTATCTGTAAAAACGGTGGAAGCATGGGAAGCCGGCATCAACACGCCTTCCGGTCCGTCCAGCCGCATCCTGACCATGATGGAGATGGATAATTCACTGCCAGAGAAATTCCCATTCGTTGTGAGAAAGTAGAGGGACGAAAATCTCTCAAAAAACAGGCAATCCGGCCGGGGATGCACCGGCCGGCCGAACTGCCTTGGAAGGAAAAAACTACAGTTTGATAAAGTTATCCGATCTGGTCGTCGTCGCGGGCGGCGCCGGATCGAGTTTCCTGTCCGCGATGCCTAAGACGTCCTCAGGACGGATCCAGGGCTTTCCTTGAATGCCCGAGGTCTCTTCGTGGGTCAGAAGGCCCTTGTACATCGTGAGCGAACGGCGATAGAAGCCGTCGGAAACGCAGGTCTCCACCACGCCCTTGTTCAGGATGCTCAGGATGAACGGCAGCATCTCGCCCGCGTACGATACGGACGTGGAGTGCGCCACAGCGCCCGGAATGTTCGATACGCAGAAGTGCACCACCCCGTTCACCACGTACCGCGGGTTATCGTGATGCGTTTCGTGGGACGATTCGATCGCGCCAGGATCGTCGTTGGAGATGTCCACCAGCACGCTGCCCGGCTCCATCAGCTTCAGCATTTCCTTGTCGATCAGGAAATCCTTGCGCTGCTTCGGCCACTTCACCGCGTTGATGACCATGTCCATCTGCGGCAGCACCCGCGCGATGTTCTCCTTGTTGCAGTACATCGTGGAGATGCGGTTGTCGTACTCGAAACCGATGTTGCGCAGCAGCCCCACGTTGATGTCCATCACCGTGCAGTTGGCGCCCAGCGCGTACAGCACTTCCAGGGAGCCCTTGCCCACGGCTCCGCAGCCCAGGATCAGCACATTCATCCGCGGCGCTCCCGCGAACCCGCCGACCCACTTGCCCTTGCCGCCGTTGATCGTCAGCATGGATTCCAGGCCGAACAGCGCGCCCTGCTTGCCCGCCGCTTCGCAGTTCGGAGAGCCGTAGCGGTGGCAGTCCTCCGCCGTGAAGGCGATGCACTTGGACTTCAGCAGCGCGTCCACTTC
>JAIKZT010000087.1 GCA_024682015.1 Clostridia bacterium | reverse complement strand
CTTCTCTGATCGTTCTTATAACTATGTAACGGTCAACGGGGTATACACGAGTTTGGATTACAACGATTATACGATAACGGTGGAAGGGAACCGGGCTGAAGTCGAAGTGTATTTCGATTACAACAACGGATTCTTCGGCTTTGCCGTCGAAAAGATCGAAGCCGTCAATCCGGCCAGGCCCGTTTCCGCGGTGGCAAGGCTGTGGACCCGGAACGGACAGGAAGACGTCGTCGAGAACATGAAGACGACGAAGGAACTGTCCGCGTCGCTGGTCACCGGCGGCGTTGAGCCCGATACGATGCTGATCGGCTTTGCGGCGCTGTACGACCAGTACGGCCGGTTCATCGGCGTGGCCATCGCAGACCCGGTCGCCTCCAACGCGGACGAGAATGCTTCCATGCACTTCACGTTCGACAGCGTGCCTTCGCAGGCCGCGGAGGTGCGGGTCATGTTTACCGCCAGCGACTTTGCGCCCGAAGGCGAATCGCTGGGAACGGGCGGCGGCGAATAAGTCCATAAAGCAACTGCGATCAAGAGGGCGGTCCTCCCGGATGACGGGAGGGCCGCTTTTTCGCTGCAGGCTTTTTCAAGGGGCTTCGGGATCCCGCTCTGGGGCGGCAGAGCCTGCCTGCGCATTCCGCAGTCCTGGAAACAGCGTCCTTTTCATGTTTTGATATTGACAAGTTAGCATAGGCTAATTTATAATGATTGAGGTACAAAACGCGTACTTTATCCTGAAATGGGAATAGAAAAACAAATGAACGAAACGCAAAACAAGACGATCAAACTCAGCGAACTGAAGCCCGGCGAACATGGCCGGGTCACCGAAGTGGGCGGGGAAGGCGCGCTGCGCCAGCACCTGCTGGACATGGGGCTTACGCCCGGCACTGCGATCGAGCTGATCAAATTCGCGCCGATGGGTGACCCTCTGGAGATCCGCCTGCGCGGCTACGAGCTGACGCTGCGCCTGACAGAGGCGGACTGCATCGTGCTCTCGCGTGCGGATGCGCCGCAGGCTGCCATTCCCGCCGGCGTCTACAGCGACATCGAACACCCAGGCCTCGGCGAATACGGCAAGACCCACGACCGCGCCACAGAGGATCCGCTGCCGAGAACTGCCCGGATCACGTTCGCGCTGGCGGGCAACCAGAACAGCGGCAAGACGACGCTGTTCAACGCGCTGACGGGCTCGAATCAGCACGTGGGCAATTTCCCTGGCGTTACGGTAGACCGCAAGGACGGCGAGATCTCGGGGTATCCGGGCACGCGCATCACGGACCTGCCCGGCATCTATTCGCTGTCGCCCTATACGCGGGAGGAGATCGTTTCCCGCAGCTTCATCCTGGACGAAAAGCCGTCCGGCATCATCAACATCCTCGACGCCACCAGCATCGAGCGAGGCCTGTACCTGACGATGCAGCTCATGGAGCTGAACGTTCCCATGGTGCTCGCGCTGAACATGATGGACGAGCTCACCGGCAACGGCGGCTCCGTCAATATCAACCGCATGGAGGCTCTGCTGGGCATCCCCGTCGTGCCCATCTCCGCCGCGAAAGGACACGGTATCCGCGAGCTTACGGAGCATGCGGTGCACGTGGCGAAGTATCAGGAGCGCCCCGGCCGCAAGGATTTCTGCAGCGAAGACGAGAACGGCGGCGCGGTGCACAGGGCCATCCATGGCATCATCCACCTCATCGAGGACCACGCGGCTGCGGCGGGCATTCCCGCGCGCTTCGCCGCGACGAAACTCATCGAGGGCGACGAGTCGCTGGCGGATCTTCTGAACCTTACGCAGAACGAGCGGGAGACCATCGAGCACATCACGCAGCAGATGGAGGAGGAAAGGGGGCTCGACCGGGCTGCCGCCATCGCGGACATGCGCTTTTCCTTCATCCAGAACCTCGTGGAGCAGAGCGTCGTGCATCCCAAGGAGAGCCGCGAGCGCGAGCGCAGCCAGCGGCTGGATACGGTGCTGACGGGTAAATACACGGCCATCCCGGCCTTCATCGCCATCATGGCCCTCGTCTTCTGGCTCACGTTCAACGTGGTCGGCGCCTGGCTTCAGGATCTGCTGGACGGCGGCATCACGTCCCTCGGCGAGTGGGCTGCAGCCGCCATGGAGCGCTCCGGCGCTTCGCCCATGCTGCAGAGCCTCGTTTCCGACGGCATCTTCGCGGGCGTGGGCAGCGTGCTCAGCTTCATTCCCATCATCGTCATCCTGTTCTTCTTCCTCTCGCTTCTGGAGGATACGGGTTACATGGCGCGCATCGCGTTCGTCACGGACAAGCTGCTGCGCAAGGTGGGGCTGTCGGGCCGTTCCATCGTGCCCATGCTCATCGGCTTCGGCTGCACGGTCCCGGCCTACATGGCCGCCCGCACCATGCCTTCGGAGCGCGACCGCAAGCTGACGATGCTGCTGACCCCGTTCATGAGCTGCACGGCGAAGCTGCCGATCTACGGCTTCCTGACGGCGGCCTTCGTGCCCGCCTATGCTGGCCTGGTCATGGTGGGGCTGTACCTCTTCGGCGTGGCCGTCGCCATCCTGCTGGCGCTCGTGCTGAAGCGGACGGCTTTCAAGGGCGAGGCGGTGCCGTTCGTGATGGAACTGCCCAACTACCGCATGCCCTCTGCCAAAAGCGTCCTGAAGCTCATGTGGGAGAAGGCGAAGGACTTCCTGCAGCGGGCGTTCACGATCATCTTCTGTGCCAGCATCATCATCTGGTTCCTGCAGCACTTCGACACGGGGCTCAACATGGTGAACGAGCCGGAGATGAGCATCCTGGCAAAGCTGGGAGGGGTTATCGCGCCCGTCTTCGCGCCGCTGGGCTTCGGCACGTGGCGCTTCTCCACGGCGCTCATCACGGGCTTCATCGCCAAGGAGAGCGTGGTCGCGACGCTTACCGTGCTGTTCGGGGAAAGCCTTTCCGCAGCGCTGACCCTCCCGGCGGCCTTCGCGCTGCTCACGTTCTGCCTGCTGTACACGCCCTGCGTGGCGGCCATCGCAGCCGTCCGCAGAGAACTCGGGGGCAAATGGGCAGTCGGCGTCGTCATCGAGCAGTGCGCCATTGCGTGGGTCTTTGCACTGATCGTGAAGATCATCGCTGCAGCGCTCCTGTAGACTGACCTGTATCCGGCATAAAAATATGAGACGGCGGTCAAATCTTTTAAGACTTGCCCGCCGTTTTGTTATATAATAGACAAGTAGTATTTGTCATTATGCGATCGATTTCCGAATAAGGAGGCAACCGATGAAGATCTATCCTGAATATGTCGCAAAAGACCGCGTCATGCAGCCGGGCCAGGAGGGTTCCGCCGTCGACGCGCTCGATTTCGTCTGGAAGGGCAGCCGCATCCTCGGCCAGATCTACGTGCCCGTGCACACGCCGGGCGAGAAGCATCCGCTGGCCATTACGCTGCACGGTTTTCCGGGATATACGAACAACCAGGATCTCGACCACGCGCTGCGCCGCACCGGTTTCGTAACGGTCCATCCGTTCGCGCCGGGCGCCTGGGGCAGCGAGGGTTACTATACGTTCGACGGTCTGGTGGAATGCGCCATGGCGTTGCTGGACTACTGCAAGACGGATGAATTCGCCGAAAAATACAGCATCTGCCGCGATAACATCTTCTTCGTGGGTCACTCCATGGGCGGCATGACGTCCGTCAACGTCCTGCGCAGAAGAACGGATATCAAGGCCGGCGTGTTCCTCGCTCCGTTCGACGTGGCTCAGTTCTTCTTCGAGGGTCACGATGCCGAAGCCGAGCTTGCGCCCCTGTTCGAAGAGGGCTCCATCCTGCGCACGCCCGGCCCGACGCAGGAATTCTTCCTGCAGAACGGAAGGGAGACCGCGGACGACCTGCTGTTCATGAACGCCTGTGAAGATCTGAAGGAACGCAACTTCATGTTTGTCGGCGGCGCGCTCGATCCGCTGGCGCCTCCCAAGACCATGTGCGAGCCGGTATACAACAAGGTCAAGGAGATCGGATCCGGCAAGGCGAAGCAGGAATACCTGCTGATCAACTCCGACCACGGCTTCAACGACCAGCGCATCTTCCTGGCGCAAAAGGTCGCGGAGTACCTGGCGGACCTGGTCGAATAGCATTCGCTAAAAGGCGGAGGACGGTTCTCCGCTTTTACTTATCAGCTATCATTTAATCGCGCCGCAAACCGTCTGCGGGCGCGGGAATCTGGAGGACAACATGCGTAACAGCAAATTCATCTCTCTGCTGCTGGCGCTGGCAATGATCCTGGGCTGCTTCAGCTTCGCTTTCGCAGACACCACGGTCATCGCTCCGGCTCCGGCATCGGACATCGTCATCCTGCACATCAACGACGCGCACTGCCACAATTACGCGGACTATGCCAAGCTCGCCACGCTGGGCAAGGGCGCGGATTTCCTCGTGGACAACGGTGACGCCATCCAGGGCGACGTGATCGGTACTCTGTCCAAGGGCGAGTACATCACCGAGATCATGAACTATGTCGGCATCGACGTGGCAGGCCTGGGCAACCACGATTTCGACTACGGCATGGATCAGATCAAGAAGATCGCCAGCGAAGTGGCCGAGTTCCCCTATGTGTGCTGCAATCTGATCGATCTGCGCACCGGCGAACCCCTGTTCGACGCATACAAGATCTTCGAAGTCAAGGGCAAGAAGATCGCGTTCGTGGGCATCGACACCCCCGAGACCTTCATCAAGTCCACGCCGACCTACTTCCAGGATGGCAAGGGCAACTACATCTACAGTTTCTCCGAAGGCAACAACGGCCAGAACCTGTATGCTGCGGTCCAGAAGGCCGTTGACGCCGCCAGAGCGGAAGGCGCGGACACCGTCATCGCCATCGGCCACCTGGGCGTGGGCGAGGATTCCGTTCCTTATCGTTCCACGGACGTCGTCGCCAACACCACCGGCATCGACGCGTTCATCGACGGACACTCCCACACCGAGTTCAGCGAAAACGTCGCTAACAAGGAGGGCAAGGCCGTCCTGATCCAGCAGACCGGCTGCTACTTCGACAACATCGGCAAGATCACCGTCAAGGCGGACGGCACCGTCGCGGGCGAACTCGTTCCGACCGCAGGCGTCGAAGCGGATGCGGATACTGCCGCGTTCATCGACACCATCACCAAGAAGTTCGAAGATCTGACGAATCAGGTCGTCGCCAAGACCGAAGTCAACCTCACCACGAAGAACGAAGACGGCTCCAGAGCGGTCCGTTCCAAGGAGACCAACCTGGGCGACCTGTGCGCGGATGCGTACCTGAACATCCTGGACGCGGACATCGCCTTCGTTAACGGCGGTGGCGTCCGTGCGGACCTGCCCATCGGCGACATCACGTTCGGCAACATCGTTTCCGTCCATCCGTTCGGCAACATGGCCTGCCTCGTGGAGGTCACCGGCCAGCAGGTGCTCGACGCTCTCGAACTGGGCTACTCCCAGGTTCCGGCTGAGCTGGGCGGCTTCCTGCAGGTCGCAGGCCTTACCTGCACCGTCAATACCGCGATCGACACGCCTGTCGTGCGCAACGACAAGAACGAGTTCGTGAAGATCGACGGCCAGAGAAGAGTTTCCGACGTCAAGGTCGGCGGCAAGGCCATCGACCCGAACGCCATCTACAAGCTGGCTTCTCACAACTACATGCTGAAGAACGGCGGCGATGGCTACACCATGTTCGGCAAGAACAACAAGTCCATCCTGCGCGACGAAGTCCTCGTCGACAACCAGGTCCTCATCAACTACATCGTGGATGAGCTGAACGGCGTTGTCGGCAGCCAGTACGCAGAACCCCAGGGCCGCATCAACATCATCAACGACCCGAGCAAGGTCGAGCCCAAGGCTGTTCACAGAGCTTTCTCCGATGTCGATGAAGGCGTCTGGTTCGAAAAGTATCTGCAGGCTGCCTTCGAAAAGGGCATCATCAACGGTTTCCACGACGGCACCTACAAGCCGGCCGGCAACCTGACCCACGCGCAGATCATGGTCATCGCGGCCAACCTGCACAGCGTCCAGAAGGGCGACAACTTCAAGGGTCACACCGTTGAGGGCGACCACTGGTGCGCTTCCTTCCGCGACTACCTCAAGGCGGAAGGCGTCATCGACGACCGTTTCGACGGCAAGTACGACGAGAACGTCACCCGCGACGAGATGGCTTACTACTTCGCCAACATCCTGACGGAGAAGTCCTATAAGGACAAGAAGGCCGTCGAGCTGAACGACATCGCGGGCAACGCCTACGAAGCCGAGATCACCAAGCTCGCCAAGGCCGACATCGTCGGCGGCAAGGGTGAAGGCAAGTACGATCCGTCTGCCAAGGTCACCCGCGCGGAAGCTGCTGTCTTCATCAGCAACATCCTCGACGCCATCAAGTAATCATTTGACGGCCCTTGATCAGGGACCGTCCGGACAAACGAAAAGGACCGGCTTCGCGCCGGTCCTTTTGTCGTGCGTGTCGTGCGCCGCGGGAATGCGCCTGCGGCATTTACCGCTAAACTTTTGCTTTTCTGCTGACCATCTCGGCGGCGATGAGCTTATCGGCCATGTCCTGCGTGCCGAGCACCCAGATCTGATCGCCCGCGGCGATCACCGTGTGGATGTCCGGCGTGGGAATGGGCAGGTGGCTGCGCTGAAGGCCCAGGATCATGCAGTCGTAGTCCCGGCGCAGGCCGCAGTCCCGGATGGTCTTGCCCGCCAGGGGCGAACTCTTGTCCACGAGGATGGGGAAGGAGTACAGGTCCGAGACCACGCTCTCTTCCTCCTCCATGTACTCGCGCAGCGTCTGCTGGACCGGCTGTTGCCAGCCGCCGAGACGGCTGTAGAGAGTCGAGATGTTGTCTGATTCGCCGATGACGTAAATCTCGTCGCCGTCCTGCAGCGTTACGTCTCCATCCGGCATGTTCAGATGTTCATTCTGCCGGATCAGCTTGATGATGTTCACGTCGTAGCGCTTGCCCCAGCCCAGTTCCTTCAGCGTCTTTCCCGCGATGCGATAGCCCGCGAAAACGGTGAAATGGCCGACGTGGAGGCGCTCATCGAGCATGTCGGACACGGTGACGGCGTCGGTATCCTCCAGGTTTCTTTCGTTGAGGTTGGCCATGAAGCGGGCCTCCGCGTTCAGATAGCGGGATGCCAGCCAGCCCGAGCGCGAGGCCAGAAAGAGCGCGGCGGCGGCGGCGGGCAGGAAGAGGTAGCCGGAGGCGCCGGCGATGCGGTGCAGGGGGATGAAGGCGATCAGCAGGATGACGACGACGCGGATGCCGGTGAGCACCATCAGGCCGGCCTTGTAGGCGCCGCCCTGCACCCACAGCTTCGTGAAGTCGAAGGAATGCAGGTCCAGGAAGGGGCGGATGAACATCGCGATGCCCAGATAGACGATGATGAGGGTGATGATCCTGGCCGTCTGCGGCTGCAGGACGCGGGAGAGCAGCGGCAGCAGCAGGTAGTGGCCGAAGAGCGTGCAGGCCATCATCAGCGCGCCGTAGATGAACGTAATGCGCAGATAGCGCTTGAGGTAGCCCGTCCAGGCGCTGCCCGATCTCAGCGCGGCTTCGCCGCTTTCGTCGCGGTTCAGAAGCGCCGCGAACTTGCCTGGCAGCGCACGCTGCAGCAGTTCGTAGACCTTTCCGGCGCCCTTGATGCAGTAGGGCGTCGTGAGGGTCGTCAGCACCGATACGGACACGATGATGGGGTAGAGATAGTTAGAGGTCACCCCCAGGGAAATGCCCAGCGAGGCGATGATGAAGGCGAATTCGCCGACCTGCGCGAGGGACATGCCGCACTGCACGGCCGTCTTCAGATTGTGACCCGCCAGCAGCACGCCGATCGTGGAGAAAATGGTCTGTCCGAGGATGACGACGGCGCTGATGATGAGGATGGGCAGCTTGTACGTGACGACCATGGCCGGGTCGATCATCATGCCGACGGAGATGAAGAACACCGTGCCGAACAGGTCCTTGATGCTCGATGTGATGTGCTCGACGCGTTCGGCGTGGATGGTGCCGGCGAGGAGCGAGCCTGCGAGGAACGCGCCGAGAGCCGAGGAGAAGCCCAGCTTTTCGGCCAGCAGCACCATGCCGAAGCATATGCCCAGCGAGACGATGAGCAGGGTCTCGTCCGTCATGATCTTCGCGCCTCTGCGCATGATGGAAGGCAGGAAGTAGATGCCCAGGATGAACCAGATGACCAGGTACAGCACGAGCATGGACAACTGCATCGCCAGGTCCGCTCCGGAGATGTTCTTGGAGACGGAGATGGTGGACAGGATGATCATCATGAAGATGCCCGCGATGTCCTCCACGACGAGGGTGCCGAACACGATGCCCGCGAAGGGCTCCTTTTCCACGCCCAGCTCCGAAAACGCCTTGATGATGATGGTCGTGGAGCTCATGGAGAGCATGCCGCCCAGGAAGATGGCGTCCATGCGGGGCCAGCCCATGGCCATACCCGTGGCGTAGCCCGCGGTGAGCATGCCGGCGATGACGGTCATGGCTGTGATCACTGCGCCGCCGCCCACGCTCACGAGCTTCTTGAAGCTGAATTCAAGGCCGAGGGAGAACATGAGGACGATGATGCCGATCTCGCTCCAGGTCTCGATGGAAGCGGTATCCTGGGCCGAGAAGAACAGAGGCATGTAGGGACCTATGAGAAAGCCCGACAGGATGTAGCCCAGCACGAGGGGCTGGTTGATCTTTTTGAACAGGACGGTGACCACGCCCGCCGTCAGCAGGATGATGGCCAGATCGGATATGAGCGCCATAAAGACCTCCGGGGATGGGTGGATCAGGATTCTTCTTCTTCCTCCGCGCGGAGGAAGTTGTACTGGACGTAGTATTTGCAGGCGAAGGAAAGGGCGAAATTCGCCATCAGATACTTTCTTTCGCGCCCCTGGATGTTTTCATCGGCCACGTGGACTTCTCCGCTGAAAACGTCGTTTACGGCTGTTTCAACGGATTCGCAGAAACGGTCGTAGGTAGTCGGTATGCCGGCTTCGAGCCCCAGCCCCATGCGGATGAGCTTGCCCACGTCCTCTGTCTCGTAGCAGCTCTTCAAGATGTAGACCACGATGATCATGGCCACGGAAAGCTTGGGATAGCGCTTGCGCACCGGGGGACTGACGATGCGGGCCTTCACGTAATTGTTGATCATGTTCTTCGTGATGGGCTGCACGCCGACCTGGCTGAAAAAGGGGCCAAGCTGGGTATTGATCATGGTGATCACCTGGTCCATGTACAGATCTATGGCGGGAAGCTGCTCCCAGCGGGGGATGCGCAGCTCGGTCGAAAGCGGTGTCGTCATAATAGCCTCCAAAAGAGATTTATCATGATATTATACCATAAACCGCGAACTGAAAGACGCGTAAAACGCTGAAAAGTTGAACGCGCAGAAGTTGACATGGCGGAAAAAACAAAGTAATATAGTTATCAATACTACATTGATTTTGTGGTATATTTTTAGTATTACTAAATAACAGAATACGCAAAGAACAGGAGAAAACCTATGATCTACCGCCAGCAGGCCATGGATTGGGCCGTGGATTTCGTTAACCGCATCAACGCGGACCCCAGCAAGTATCTCATCTACAAGACGAGCCGTCCCGTCGCGAACATCAAGCACCTGATGGTCACGTCGACGGATCTGTATCCGGGCAACCCCGCGTTCAAGATGAAGTTCCCGGGCGACAAGGCTTACACGACCATCACGTACCGCCAGGCGCTCGACGACATCAACGCGCTGGGCACGGCTCTGAACGCGCACGGCCTGAAGGGCAAGCGCGTGGCGATCGTCGGCGAGAACTGCTATTACTGGTGCCTGTCCTACCTGACCGTGGTCGGCGGCGTGGGCGTCGTCGTTCCCCTCGACAAGGAACTGGCGAAGGAAGACCTGATCGGCCTCGCTAAGAAGGCGGAGGTTTCCTGCGTCATCGCGAGCAAGAAATACGTCGGCCTGTTCAACGAGATGAAGGCCGCAGGCGAAGGCTGCCTCGAGTGCGTCGTAGGCATGTACACCGAGCCCGGCGAAGGCAGCGGCGAGCTGTCCCTGAAGGGGCTGATGGAGGAAGGCCGCGCGATGATCGCGGGCGGTGACCACAGCTACATCGACTGCGAGATCAACGAGGAGGAGATGAGCATCCTGCTGTTCACGTCTGGCACGACGGGGCTTTCCAAGGGGGTCATGCTCTCCCACAAGAACATCGTCTCCGACCTGATGAGCGCGCCGAACATGCTGGAAGTGCTGCCGACGGACACGTTCTTCAACGTGCTGCCGCTGCACCACACGTACGCCTGCACCTGCGACTTCCTCGAACCGCTGTACAAGGGCGCCTGCATCGGCTTCTGCGAAGGCCTGAAGTATATCCAGAAGAACCTGCAGGAACTGCAGCCGACGCTGTTTTTAGGGGTTCCCGCCATCTTTGAGGCGCTGTACAAGACCATCAACAAGACCATCAGGAAGCAGGGCAAGGACAAGACCGTCGCGAAGGTCCTGAAGATCAACCGGGTCACGAAGAAGATCGGCATTGACCTCGTGCCCAAGTTCCTCGGTAAGATCACGGGCGTGTTCGGCGGCCGCATGCGCACCATCATCGCCGGCGGCGCTCCCATGGATCCCGTCATCACGAACTTCTTCTGCGATCTCGGCTTCCGCGGCGTACAGGGCTACGGCTTAACGGAGTGCTCGCCCATGGCGGCGCTCAACCCGGACATCCGCGAACTGGCCAATCCGGCGGCTGCCGGCCGCATTCTGCCCAACTTCGATGCGAAGATCATCAATCCGGGCGAGGACGGCATCGGCGAGATCTGCATCA
Organism: Clostridia bacterium; assembly: GCA_024682015.1. Classification (GTDB taxonomy): domain Bacteria; phylum Bacillota; class Clostridia; order Peptostreptococcales; family Anaerovoracaceae; genus RUG11894. The sequence continues at coordinate 1,955 of JAIKZT010000087.1, read as the reverse complement.
AGGGCGAGCACGTCATGCTCGGCTATTACCAGATGCCCGAACAGACGGCCGAAGTGCTGCAGGACGGCTGGTATCACACCGGCGACCTGGGCTACATCGACAAGGACCGCTTCATCTTCATCACGGGCCGCATGAAGAACGTCATCATCACGGCGAACGGCAAGAACGTCTATCCGGAAGAACTGGAGTACAAACTCTCGCTCAGCCCTTACGTATCCGAGTCCATGGTCTGGTCCGAGGACGATGAGGTGGGTCACAACAAGAACATCGTGGCGACGATCATCCCCGAGGCCGAGGAGGTCGCGGCAGTTTTAGGCGAAGACGCGGATGACCCGGACAAGGTCCTCGCGCTCCTGCAGAAGGAGGTCGACGCGCTGAACGACAAGGAGCCCCTGTTCAAGAAAATCAACAAGGTGGTCCTTCGCACGGAACCCTTCGTGAAGAACACGTCCGCGAAGATCAAGCGGTTCGCGACAGAAAACAAGAAGCTGAACTAGCGGCAGATGCCGGCGCGGGCGGCCCCTGAGCCTGTCGAAGGGCCATGACAGTCCCTAAGCTTGTGCTGACGGTCCCTGATTACTTCGGCAAGCTCTGTGTACCACCTGCCAGCGGACTGGCCCCGTGTGCCCCCGTACGCTGTTTTCTCGTTTGGGTCACGACCCGATGTGCCCCAAGGCCGCATTTCTTTGAATGTGCCGCATAAACGACTACAGATATGTGACCCATCTGGTACTTTTGCTGGATGGGTCACATTTTCGTGTGACCCTATGCATGGAAGAGATGAGACAGTATTTTGCGGCGACGCGATGATGTTGCCAGCGGACTGGCCCCGTGTTGGCCAAAGGACAAATACTTGCGATGGGCACCGCATTTGTGGTGCCCATTTTGAGTGTGCAGCCTATAGACACCATTTGAGGCCGGTAAACGGTGGCTAATTGGTTTTATTAGCGTGTGGTCACCATCTTTACGGTGGCTGGACGACGGAATTGAAAGATGGCCAAACTGTGATTTCAGGAGTGTCGCACTGATAGCCTCAAAGTCCCTGAAAAGATCCTTTGCTGCGCTCCCAATGATACATTTGTTCCAATCGCAGGTTCAGTGGCCTTAGATAGACCCTTTGCTGCGCCCGGGATGGCACATTTATCCCGATTGCAGGTTCAGTGGCCTTAGATAGACCCTTTGCTGCGCCCGGGATGACACATTTGTCCCGATCGCAGGTTCAGTGGCCTTAGATAGACCCTTCGCTGCGCCTTGGATGATACATTTGTCCCGATTGCAGGTTCAGTGGCCTTAGATAGACCCTTTGCTGCGCCCGGGATGACACATTTATCCCGATTGCAGGTTCAGTGGCTTTAGATAGATTCATTACTGCTCACAGAATAACAAAAAATCGGCACTCCATAGGATGTCGTTGCTTATCGCCGTTTCGGCAAGTTCAGCGAGCTTCACCATGCAGCGTATCGGGCTGTCCGTCTTCGGCGGGCAGCCTTTTGTATATGCGCACATACATGGTGAGGAAGCACAGGGAGGCGCCGATGATCTGCGAGAGCATCTCGGCGTAGAAGACGCCCATCACGCCCAGGCCGACGCGCGGCAGGATGATGGTGAGGGGCACGATGAGGATGAGTTTGCGCAGCATGGAGAAGAACAGGGCGTACTTCGGCTTGTTGAGCGCGACGAACGTGTTCTGACCGCCGGTCTGAAAGCTCATCATGAAGTAGGCTGCGTAATAGACGTGCAGGCAGGGGATGGCGGTGGTGATCAGCTGCTCGTCGCTGGAGAACATGCGGATGAGCATCGCCGGGTTGAGGAATACGACGATCCATGCGATCACGTTGTAGGTGAGCGCCGCGAAGAACATGAATCGTATGGTCTTCTTCACGCGGCTGTAAAGCCTTGCGCCGTAGTTGAAGCTCATGACGGGCACGGATGCGCTGTTGACGCCGTTGATGGGC
>JAIKZT010000055.1 GCA_024682015.1 Clostridia bacterium | reverse complement strand
ACGAGTGCCCTTCTGTACGCCGACACCTCATGGAAAGGCGTCTTGTACGGTCCTTCGGGATCAGGGATTACATGGAATTTTTTGGCGGTTTTTCTCAGGTCTTCGGCAGCCGCCTTTGCGCCGTCCTCATCCCAGAGTCTGGTGATGACCTTGACCCCCTTCTCCTTTAGCGCCTCGTGGATCTCGAGCGAGATCTTTGCGACGCCTGGATTGGTGAGCCGGTCCATATCGAAGCAGTCCAACATCTCTGTCGTGCCCTGCTTTGCCAGATATTCCGCTACAGTCGGGATGATCTTGATCCCGGACGACACGCCCAGGAGAGCGATGTACTGGTAATCCGAGTACTCCGCCGCGATATCCGCCTTCAGCGGGCCTTCCGTAAATCCGACTCTGTGCTCCGCAAGAGCTTTCTGTCCTGCGAGAGGGAAATGCGGACGGGACTTGAACGGTGTTCCGTTCGGGTACTCCTTGGACGAGAGAGTTATATATCGGAGCCCGCCTTTCGACGTCTTCTCATCTCTCTGTCTGGTCTGGATACCGATCACTTTTCCCGAGATGGAACGGACCGGGATCAGCAGACCTTCCGTCACTACGTAGATCCACTTTCCGCAGACCTTGTAGAACCCGGGAACGCCTTCGAGTTTGAGCCCCTGCTTTATCAGCTCGTCGGAGATGAGTCTTCCGACGCAGATGTTCTTCAGGGAAGTCTTCTGGAACTTTCTGCAGTTCTGTTCGTGCTTCTGCAGCTCCTTAGCTTCCTTAAAGTACTTCTTCGCTTCCAGAAAGACCGGTTCGGCGATAGACGCATATTCATTGCGCTTGATCGCCTCATCCGAGAGACCTCTTTTTTTGAGGTTCTCAAGGTCTTCATCGACAAGCTTGAGCAGGTCGAGGTGAAGCATCGCGGTGTATACCGCGTTCAGGTCCTTGTCCGGAGCGACCTCATGTTCGTTGAAGTCTTCCGGCTTGATCCGCTCGAACGGATCGAAACCTTCTCCGCCGACCTTCTCCTCAATTTCCTTGATGAGCTTCTTAAACTCATCTTTTGACTCGCATCCCTTGCCGTAAACAACGAAAGAATACAAGTCGACTGCCCTTCCGTGGCGGCCGCATCCGAAGCAATACCATCTTCCGCTCGGCGGATCGATGATCATCTTCGTGGTGTTCGTTCCGCCGCAGATGGGGCAGCGCGTTCTGTAGCTGGTGTTTCTCACCTGCGTCGAAGACGCGATGCCGAGGAGTTCAACAACGCGGTTGATGTTCACGCCGCTGTACTCCTTCTTTCCTTCTTCTGCCATTTTACTTTCTCCTTTCCCTTACTCCCCGGAAAGGCTTTTGACCTTCCCGGGGATGGGTTAAACTTACATTTCGGACTGGGACAGAATGATCTGAGCCGCGAGCTTGTATACGTCGTTCTTGGCGTATTTGGTCGCATAGAACTCGATCATCCGGCGATCCTTCAGGTAGATCGCGCCCATAGTCGCCTGGTCATACTTGTTGCCTGGCTTGTTGAGCACGAGGTTCCGCGCTTCTTCGAGCGTCATGCTCTTGGGAACAGCGTTTGCCGCAGGTGCCGCTGGAGCCGGTGCCGGAGCGGGCGCAGTTACGGGAGCAGGTGCTACTGCCGGTGCCGGAACTTCTTCCGGTTCTTCAGCGGGCATCATCGTGATCTGCTCTGCTTCCGCCTTTTTTCTCGGAGCCCTCTTCTTGGGGGCCGGAGCAGGCGGTTCTGCGAACTCGTCCGGGAAGGCGATCATTTCCTGTTCGCCATGGACTGCCGGTTCTTCCACCGTAACTCCGCTGTCGGCGAGGTCGCCGAAAGCCTTGATGCCGGCTTCCTCGTCGAGGCCCAGCATCGTGGTGCCGAATCCAAGATGGGCAAGCGCGCGGCCGATAGCCTTGGTCTCTGCCTGTGCCATCGGGTTCGCCTGGCCCCAGATCACGTCCGCGAGGCCGGAAGCCTCTGCACAGACGCCGTCGCCGGTCATCTTTGCCACCGCCTTCAATGCGATGATGGTACCGTCCGCGGAGCGGATCATATCCTCTACTCCGTAGTTTCCGTTCAGACCGTGCTCATCGCAGTAGTGGTGGAACCACTCTTCGCGATGCTTTACCTGCAGATACAGGGCCTTGCGTGGACGGGACGGATCGGTGTTGTCGGTCACCTCGATGACCTTTGTGCGCGGGTCATAGCCTGCGCATGCACGAAAGAGGCTTTCTGCCCCTTTCTTTTCAGAAGTTTTCTTAGGCATATTTTTTCCTCCTTCCTATGCCTGCGGCTTATATCCTGCCGCTCTTTCCTGTGCCAGACGTTCCGCAGCCTGCGGGATCAGCTTCGCAGCTGTCACCTTCTCCCACGCATCCACGTAGGATACTGCTGCGCCCATCATGTCAAAGAAGGATTCGTTCGCCAAGTTGATGAACACTTCCTGCTTGTCTGTGATGGTCTTTCCGTCGAACGTCACCCCGCCGATCGCCGTATTCACGGAACGCGCCTTCGCGTTCGTGATCTTGATGAACCACGGGTTCTTCGCCGGTTCACCCTTGTACGTCGGCTGGTGAACGATGGAAAGGATGTTCACCGGACACATTCCGTTCGCATCCTGCTTGTAGATGTCCACTCTCGTCTGCGAGTAATTGCAGATAGAGGGCACCTCGCCGGAGCATTCGGAAAGCATCTTGCCCAACGCGACAAACTGATCGCGCGGCACGCTTTCTCCTGCCTTTGGCATGATGGAGCGGGCGAAGTTCAGGACCGCTGTCACTTTACCTGCTTCGACCATTGGCGCTGACGGGCCGGACATGGCCTCTTTTGCTTTCTCGTACAGCATCTTTGCGGTGCCGGGCGAGATGTTTGCGGAGACCGTTACGCTTCCGCCGTTGTCCTTGTTCTTGTAGTCGCAAAGAACAAGCTTCAGCGTGGATTTGGGCGCGTGGTCCTTGCCGCCTGCGCCGTGAAGTGCGGCATAGTCTTCCAACCTTGCCTGAACAAGCTGATCGCGGATGTCGATCACCTTGTCTTTCGTGTTGGATTTTGCGATGGTTTTACTTATCATCGCCATTTTTCTTCCTCCTTCCTTTAAAAAAAGATGCCCCGGATACGTCTGGTGTTCCGGGGGAAAAGACAAATACTAAATATCTCGATAGCAATAGAAAGACGAACGTCAAAAGGTCGTAGCGAAAGCCTTTCTTCGTTCGTCCTTCTTTGAGCACTACCTTAATATTGTACTTATATCATATCATCCGTTCGCGTATATATCAAGCGGTGGACGGCAAGTTAGCGCGAAACCGCAGCATTATGCGTCATGTTTTTGCAAAATAAAAACGCCCGGATGATTTTCCGGACGTCTTATTCTTTCTACATTCCGCTGAACGGGCTCTGGCTCATCATGAGCGCTCCGGACCATATCAGTATTCCGATCGCCAGCGTTAAAAAAAATACGGATGCCGCGATCGAACCAAACCTCTTGCGGATACCTTCCGACCAGTAGATCAGTATTCCTACCGCGAAAGCCATGGAGATACTATTCATCCCTCTCTCCTTTCCACGAGGCGAACCTTGCCGCAAGCCCTGCCGCTACAGCAGATGCTGCTACCGCGGCCGACAGCCTGTAATCACAGGTGAAAATGTAGACCTGCCAGCCTATGGCTGCACACGTGAATAAAAACAATATCGTCTTGATCATTTCTTCTCTCCTCTCATTAAAAATAAACGCCCGGATATATCTCATACCGAACGCTGTTCTACCTTTCTCTACTTATATGCTATCTTCTTTGCGCTTCTTTTTCAAGCGCTCCTCAGGCACGCGCTTGTCAAAAAACGCAAAACGGTTTATCCTTATACCATATATTTACATCGATTCGGAGCGTACTTCACATGGATAGACCCGTTATAAAGCTCGGACATCACAGACGCAGCGAACAGCTGCTGCAGGAAACGATAGAAGCCTTCATGCGCATCGTCAACATCAAGGACGCGTACACGAAGGAACACTCTTTCCGTGTGGCAAGATATTCAAAACTCATAGCCAAAGAGCTCGGCCTCAGGGATTCCGAGGCGCAGAAGTACTACAACGCCGCGCTCATGCATGACATAGGGAAGATCGGTATTCCAAGCCGCATACTCAACGAGCCGGGCGATCTAAGCGAAAAGGATTTCTCGGTGATAAAGACCCATACGACGAAAGGCTATGAGATTTTAAAAGGCATAAGCCTCATGCCGGAAGCCGCGGAAGCCGCTCTTTACCACCACGAGAGGATGGACGGCAGCGGGTATCCCAATGGCCTCAAAGGCGACGAGATCCCGCTAATAGCAAGGGTCATAGCGGTAGCGGACAGCTTCGACGCCATGTATTCTGAAAGACCATACGACCCCAAAAAGAGCTTCGAGGAATGTCTCGGCATACTCAGGAGTAAATCCGGAGATAAATTCGATCCCGACGTCGTGGAAGCGTTCTGCAGGGCCGCCGAAAAATCAGGCCTCACAGAAGGCATCTCTGAACAATGAATAAAAATCAAAACTCCCCAAGCATTGAGCGAGGGGAGTTTATTTATGCTTTTACGTCATTTGACGCATCCTTTTCCGAACAGCCTTTCGACTTCCTCTGTGAATTCCTTCGATGCGTTCACCGGCATCTTCTTATCCAGAACGTACTTCATGCCTGAATCCGGTACGAACGCGACCACGCCTGTCTTTCCGGGGTGTCTCTTGGCGACTTCAAGGAGAGACGTAAGCGCGTTTGCTGCTTTCATGCCCTTGGGCACAGTTACGGTCACAAAGGCCGGTTCTTTCTTTCTCTCCGGAACCTTGAGCGTCGACAGCGGCACGATCTCGTCGGCGAGGATCTTTGGCGAACCCTCTTCTTTCGCGTCCAGCCTTCCTTTCACGAGGACCATCATGTCTGGAATGGTATTGTCCCTGTACTTTTCGTACACTTTAGGGAACACCGTGACCTCGAAGTCATTGTATGCGTCTTCCGCGAACAAGATCGCCATATTGGCCCCCGTTCTCGTCGTGATCATCTTTCTGTCGTTTATGACGCAGGCCACAGCGAGCCTCATACCGTTATTGATCTCTTTTCCGCTCATCTCGTAGATGTCGCGGCTGTCGAGCCTGGCGAAGTATTTCACGATCTCGCTGAATTCGTCCAGAGGATGTCCAGTCAGGTAAATGCCGAGCATCTCTTTTTCCATCCTGAGCAGCTCCATCCTGCTGAAGTCCGCTGTCATGGGAAGATTTCTTTCCACTCTCGGAAGCACCGGGATCCCTTCCGCTGGTGAGAACAGCGAGAGCTGTCCTTTTATCGTCGTCTTCGCGTCGCGCTGGGCTGATTCTATCAATTCGTCCATCACGACAAGTTTCTCCGCCCTGTTCCCCGGGAAACAGTCCAAAGCTCCTGCCTTGATAAGGCTTTCTATGGCCGTTCTGTTGTAGGAGCGGACGTCCAGCCCTTCTATAAACTCAAAGATGTCTTGCGGCATCTTCTTTTTCCTCTGGGCGATGATCTCGTCCACGACGCCGTCGCCGACGTGCTTTATGCCGAGCAGTCCGTACAGTATCTTGCCGTCCTTTGTGGAGAAATTCCGTTCGCTCGTGTTCACGTCAGGACTCAGCGTTTCGATGCCCATATCCTTCGCATTCCCGATCAGAACGGCTACCGCCTTGTTGTCGGCGGGATACGTCATCAGCGACGCCAGGAACTGCGCCGGATAGTGGCACTTCAGCCATGCCGTCTGGTAAGCTACCACGGCGTATGCCGCGGCGTGGGATTTGTTGAAGGCGTAAGCCGCGAAGCTCGTCATCTCGTCAAAGATGGTATTCGCCGTCTTTTCGTCCACACCGTTCCTGATGCATCCCGGAACGTCCACGGTTCCGTCGTCGTTGAGCTTTCCGTAGACGAAGTATTCTCTTTCTTTTGCCATGACGTCCGCTTTTTTCTTCGACATAGCCCTGCGGACAAGGTCTGCTCTTCCGTAAGAGTAGCCTGCAAGCTCTCTTACGATATCCATTACCTGTTCCTGATATACGATGCATCCATAGGTCGGAGCAAGGATCGGTTCGAGCTGCGGGCAGAGATAACCGATCTTTTCCGGGTGCCGTTTTCTGTCCACGTAAGTCGGTATCGACTCCATTGGGCCGGGCCGGTACAGGGAGATACCTGCGATCAAATCTTCCAGGCAGTCAGGCTGCAGGTCCTTCATGAACCTTGTCATGCCGCCGGATTCAAGCTGGAAGACTCCGGTCGTATTGCCGCTGGCGATGAGCTTGAATACTTCCGGGTCAGAATAGTCTATGTCGTGCAGGATCACCTTCCTGCCGGTATCTTTTTCGATGAGCCTCAGGCATTCCTGTATAGCCGTGAGGTTTCTCAGACCGAGGAAGTCCATTTTCAAAAGGCCCAGGTGCTCGATCTCGGTCATGGTGAACTGGGTCGCAAGTCCCCTGTCCGTCATGATGAGCGGAACGTACGTATCCACCGGATCCTTTGAGATAACGACTCCGGCCGCGTGGGTCGAGCTGTGTCTTGCCAGCCCCTCGAGGACCATCGCCGTATCGACGACGGATTTGACCGATGGATCCTTGCTGTATACGTCCTTGAAGTCTGAGCTCTGCGCCAAAGCCTTGCTCAGCGTAATGTCCAGCTCTTCCGGGATCATCTTGGATATCTCAAGAGCCCTGGCGAATGGTATCCCCATGACTTTCGCCACGTCCTTGAACGCGGCTCTCGCCTTGAGAGTTCCGAATGTGGAGATCTGCGATACGTTGTCTACGCCGTAGCGTTCCTTTACGTAATCGATGACTTCCCCGCGTCTTTCGATACAGAAGTCCATGTCGATATCCGGCATGGATACCCGTTCGATGTTAAGGAAACGCTCGAAGATCAGGCTGAACTTGATGGGGTCAATATCCGTGATCTCAAGAGCGTATGATACGATCGAACCTGCGGCGGACCCTCTTCCGGGCCCCACCATGATGTCGTGTCCCTTGGCGTAGTTGACGAAGTCCCAGACGATAAGGAAATATCCGACATAACCCATCTTTTCGATCGTTTCGATCTCGTAGCGCATGCGTTCCTTTAAGTTGTCAGGAACGCTCTTTGCCAGTTCTGATGGATCCGCGGGCGGTACTTTCGGATACTGTCTTGCGCTTGACGGCGCAGGCTCCTCTGTCCCGTAGCGATGTTCAAGGCCTGACCAGCACAGGTATTCGAAAAACGATTGCTGGGTATATCCTTCAGGCACCTGGCACACAGGGATGTGGTAATTCCCGAACTCGAAGTCGAAGTTGCACTTGTCCGCGATCTCCTGCGTTATGTCGCAGGCCTCGGGGATATCCGAAAAGATCTCGCGCATCTCTTCTTCCGACTTCAGGTAGAACTGATCGTTTGCGAATCTCATGCGGTCAGGATCTGTGTAGTTCGCCTTCGTTCCTATGCACAAAAGAACGTCGTGCGCCTTCGCGTCTTCCCTCAGCACGTAATGCGAGTCATTTGTCGCAACGAGCGGTATGGACAGCTCCTTAGACAGCTTTTTGAGGAACGGGTTGATCTTTCGCTCTTCGATGAGCCCCTGGTCCTGGATCTCCAGATAGAAGTTTCCGTGCCCGAAGCATTTATCGAGCCACATCGCTTCTTCCTTCGCTCCTTCATAGTCGTCGTTCAGCAGAAGATGCTGTACGCGGCCGGCGAGGCACGCGGAAGTTGCGATCAAGCCCTCGCTATGCGCCAAAAGAAGGTCTCTGTCCACTCGCGGTCTGTAGTAAAAGCCTGTCTTATAGGCCTCTGACACGATCTTGATCAGGTTTTCGTATCCTGTTTTATTTTTCACCAGAAGGACCAGGTGTCCGTGGCGTTTATCATACGCTGGGTCCTTGTCGAAGCGGCTTCTTGCCGCCGTGTACACCTCGCATCCGATGATGGGCTTGATGCCCTGTTTCTTGCATTCTTCGTAAAATCTCACGCAGCCGAACATGACGCCATGGTCGGTGATGGCGAGAGACTTCATGCCGAGCTCTTTGGCGCGGCTTACCAGCTTGTCTATCCTTGCGGATCCGTCGAGCAGGCTGTACTCAGTGTGTACGTGGAGATGTGTGAAGCTCACTGGCAAACATCCTTTCGTTCAGAACCGCCGGAATATCCTTGTTCGCCGCAGTCTATACGGCTTCAGCAGCCATCTGGCCGCCGGTTTCCCGGATACCGTCGATCTTGATTTTGACGATCTCGGCTTCTTTTGTAAAGCCGTTACTCACTAACCAATTATACCCTTTCGTCCAGATATTTAAAGGTGGGTTGTAGGCTGAGTCGTGAGCCAGCTTGTAACAGTATGCCGGGATACCGTTGATGTACTTCGCGCTGTTGTATGTCGTGATCGTGCAGTTTTCCAGATCGGCGGTCGTGCCGACGAAACGGTTCCTTTCGGTCTTCCACTCGCAGTCTTCGTAGAACCTGGAATACTTGCGCATGACCTGGTCGATCACGTCATGCTTTCTCTGTCTTCTCAATGCTCTGATGACGTCGTCGACGTCAGCCTTCGTTGCCTCGGGACAGTCTTCTTCGACTATCCTTGCTCTCTGCGGGTTGAGGCAGTACCCCTTATCCGATCTGAACTCCTGCGGGTACAGCGGATCGTGATGATAATACTTGATACCCATGTCTTCTCCTTCGTTCCACTTTCTGCCGGCGGTTTTTGTATTCCGGGGCTCGCCGGCCATGCCCCTGTTAAAACCCTTGGCCTTTACTTCGTCAGGCTTCCGGGGTTTTTCCTCTTTTCGCGTCGATGAAGGCGCACATCTTCTCGAATGTCTTCGGCGGGATGCTCAGGTCTTCCAGGCTCTTTACCTCGTACCCCCTCGCGTACCTCATAACGAACTGCATGAACGGACTTCCCTTTGCGAAGGCCGCCAGCCTTCCAAGCTCTTCGTTCGTCATATTTCCGCGCCTGGCGCCCGTCTGCCTGCTGAATTCGTCCCAGCATTCCCTGATCTCGCTGTCGAATAGGACGAAGTATTCGGAGATCGCCTGCGTGCATTCGATGAGCTTTTCTAGGAGTTCTCCTTCACTCACTGCGAGCATGTCGTCCAGCATGTCGTTTTGAATAAGAACGTACACTTTCTGGAGTGACGGGATGGCTTTGATCTTGGCGAGAGTGAAGTACTCCGCGAACTTGAGCTTGAACATGAACTGTCCGCGTTCGTTGCTCGCGAGGAATACCCAGCCTTCGCGCCCCGCACCCTTTGTCGTGAGAGCCTCTTCCTTGAAGTCCTCAAGATCCTTCGGGTCGAATGACGCCGGAAGCTTGAATCCGTGCTTTTTCGCGAAAGCTGTGACAAAGCCCCTGTCCATCAGCCTCTGAGTCTTAAGGTCCCTTACACCCAGAAGGTAGAGCGCCTTTTCGTTTCCGTAGTCGATGATGATCTTGTTTTCCGGATGCACGAGCTCGAAGATGAACGTGAGACCATCAGGTGCGTCTTCCCTGAACTTTGGGTACATCTCATCGATCAGTGCGTTCGCCAGGTCGATCTGGATGTTATTGAACTCTCCGTTCGTCGTTACAAGGAGCTCCCCCTTGTATCTGCTGACTGCGATCATTGAGCCGTCGATCTTGTCTGTCACGGTTACTTCATCAGCTTCTGACAGTGCTTTTTCGACTTTTTCTTCAGAGGTCGAACTTACTTCGTTCAGATTGAAGAATTTGTCGAACGGATAGCTCACGATCTCGCGAGTCTTCATGTTGATCACTTTGCCGCGGCATCTGAGAGCGAATCTGTTCCATCCGCACTCCCAGATGGCTTTGCTGTACTTAAGGAGCAGCAGCTCATCCTTCTGGTTGTACGTCACGCTCTTCAGGACGGCCCTCACGTGAGCGATAAGAGTACCAGCCGGAAGGTTTGAGAACGACCCTGCCCCAAAGTCTTCCGGAGAGATCTCCTGCGGATCCATGTGATCCAGAAACGCAGCAAGTTTCGGACCGAGTTCTTCCGGTACGTCTTCTGCCTTCACGCTTCCCAAAGACATTACCGCGCTGCGGTAAAGGTCCTGCGGATCAGTACGAAGTCCAAGCGCGTCTGCCAGCATGTCGATCATGTTCAATGCTTCCGAGATCTCATTCATATGTCCTCTCCTTTCTCGAAAATATGTCCTTCCGAAGAAGGTACATATATTATATCATTTTTATTGTATTTCGTCAATCACTTTCGCTTCTCTCGATTGAAATTTCACTGTTTTTTACACGTAATGTACACACTACGGACAAAAAATAAAAACGCTTTTCAGTTTGCGGCCGCTGCCGCTCATCTGAAAGGCGTTTTTTTTCTGATGCCGTTCTTTGTCGCCCGGCGTTATCTTAAAGAAGTGAGAAAGAATGCGAGCATTACGATGGCTGCCGTGCACAGGAATGCTGTCGCAGCCAGAATCACAGTAAGCTGTGCGTCGGAATACCCGATGCTCAGCTCCCGCTCCTTCGGCATAACTTTTCTTTTCGCTGGCCTTACGCCGGAGCCGTTACTCGTTGTCATCTTCGTCATCTCCAATGCTTTCTGCGCCTTTTCTGTATCCTGCGATGATCTCGTCAAGCGTCCTTGGCGCGTAATCCATCCACGGCATCATGCATCCGACGTTGACCACCTGCCCCCTTGGATAAAGGAGTTTTTCTTCTGCCGGGCACTCACCCTTCAGCATTTCCTTGATTCGTTCAGACACTGCCTCAAGTCTCACGTTATGGATATGCCCATGCAGCATCCACGCGTTCTCCACGTAATCCATCGGGAACATGTAGAGCGGGTAGTGGCACATCACGACGCATCTGTCCCCATCCTGCATGATGTGAAAGTCTGTTACGACCTTGTACATCGAACGGATCCTTTCGCTGATCTTGTGATAATACCTTTCGTGATTTCCGAGTATCATCACCTTCTCGCCGTTTAGGTGCTCGAGCAGGTCTATGTATCTGCTTTCCTTATCGTCGCAGAAATCTCCTATTATGTATACTGTATCATCCGGCGCGACAGCCTCATTCCACTTCTTCATCATGACGGCATCCATCTCTTCGACAGATCTGAATGGTCTTTCGTCGAACGGGATGATTTCCGGTTTTCCGAAATGGCTGTCCGCTATGTATCTTATCTTGCCCATTGCTCTATAGACACAGCATCCCTTTGTATTTTCCTGTGCGCTGGCCGTTATCCGTGACCACAAACTCTCCGTGAAGCCCCTTCGTCCTATCTCTTGGAGACAACGACTCTGGATGCTCCATGAAGATCTTAAACGACGACATCTTTTCGTTAAGACGTCCTTCGGCTACGGCCTTGATGATGCTCTTTTCCGTAATGATCCCGGCGAATGAACCGTCGCCGTTAACGACAGGCACGAATCCGCGCTCAAGCACCTTTTCCGCCACATCCTGCGGCGTCAGATCCGAACTCACCGAAGCGACCCTCGTCATGAGTTTTTCAGCCGTCACTTCGTTTTTTATAACCTCTTTTTGCTTCTCCCGAAGGAAGTCTACCATTTCTTCTGTCGGAAGGACGAATGCCGGATCATTGCTGCGCATGATGAAGTTTCTCATCATTCTGCACATCTCCATCTTCGTCGACTCGCTTTCCGGAAGAGCTCTTTCAAAAGCGAAAAATCTTTCGAAATCTGACAGTTCGTCTACACAGCGCTCGAGCTGCTTGTATTCAGCTATGAATGTGTCTCTGATATTGGCTTTCATTCATCTTCCTCTTCTTCTCTTCTGCGCTTCTCCTCTTCCTCTTCGTCCACTTGCTGTTGCATGATCATCATGTCGAACGCCGTGTCGAAACCGTCGAGCACGCCGTTTCCGTCCCAATCTATCCCTAAAATGGACATGTTGCACCATCCTTTCTTCTTGCTGTTCGTCCTTTATTTCATGATACAGCGCCTTCTGTTATTTTGCCATCGGCCGCGCCTGTTCCGTTTGCCTCAGTCTTTTTCAAAATGGGCCGTGCGGTAGATGATCGTATCCTGCGCGCTCTTGTCCAGCTCGGTGAAGTAGGCCATGTAGCCCGCCACGCGGACCATCAGGCCCTTGTGCATCTCTGGATGGATCTGCGCGTCTCTTAAGGTCTCGGTGTCGACGACGTTGATCTGGATGTGCTCGCCGCCGTGTTTGAAGTACGTGCGGATGACGCCTTCGATGCTCTGCAGGCCCTTTTCGCCTTCGACGCCCTTCGGGTCAAAGCGGAGGTTGAACAGCGCGCCGTCGTGGAAGGACGCCTGACCCATGGAAGCCACGGACTTGACCGTAGCGGTGGGGCCGGAAGTATCTCTTCCCATCATCGGGGAAGCGTTGTCGCAGAACGGTTCGCCCGCCTTGCGGCCGTCCGGCGTAGCGCCGGTCACCTGGCCGTGAGCCACGTTCACCGTCTGGGAATGGACGTTGAAGGAGTACCAGCCGCCTCTGGCGTCGGGCCACTTCTGCACGTTCTCCGCGATGAACTGCATCATGTCGTGATAGATGCCGTCCACATAGGCATCGTCGTTGCCGAACTTCGGCGGACGGTTCAGCAGCAGCTGACGGATGCGTTCGCCGTTCTCTTCCTCAAAGTTGGTGTCGCAGGCATGGATGAGCTCGTCCATGGTGAGCAGCTTATCCTTGTAGACGCAGACGTCGATCGCCGCGATGGAGTCCGCCAGATTGGCAGCGCCCGTGAGGTACAGGCCTGCGGTCGTGTACTTCGCGCCGCCGTGCTGTACGCTGCGGCCGCTCTCTACGCATCCCTTCGTCAGCATGCTGGCGAAGATGACCGGGAAGCGGGTCTGGTGCATGGACTGCATCACGTTGTAGCCGTCGCAGATCATGCGGTAGAAGTACAGGATCTGCTTCCTGCAGGCTTCCTTGAACTCTTCGATATCCTTGAAATCTCTGGGATCGCCGGTCTGCAGGCCCATCAGCTTGCCCGTGTCGGGGTCCACGCCGTTGTGCAGAACGAAGTTGACGACCTTGCCCATGTTCACGTAGCCGGCGTCCGGGGAACCGTCCGTGGAGCCGCCGCCGGGACCCGGCTGGATGCAGCCCACGATCGTCCAGTCGCGGGCTTCTTCGATGGTGCAGCCCTTGCCGAGCGCCATCTGCATCGCGGTGTAATCGTTGAAGAAGCCGGGGTTTGCCTGACCGTCCTGGATCATCTCGCAGCCCTTGCGGACCAGCGCTTCGGGCGTGCCGTCCCAGACGCGCACCGCCATGACGGGCTGGGTGGTCTTCAGCTGGTTGGCGACTTCCAGGCAGAGGTAGGACAGTTCGTTGGTCGCGTCCTTGCCGTCCGGAGTCTGTCCGCCTACCACCAGGATCTCCCACATGGGATAACCGGCGAAACCGGTGGCATACCAGTGGTCGCGCACTTCGTAGACTTCGCAGGCCTTCAGGTACAGGCAGGCCAGCAGCTCGAACGCTTCTTCCTCGGTGATGTTCTTTTCGTCGATGACGTCTTTCTTATAGTACGGCCACATGTACTGGTCGAATCTGCCGAAGCCGTTGGCCGTGGTGCAGACTTCGATGTGGAAATACGTATGGGCGAACCAGATCATCTGCAGCGCTTCCTGGAACGTTCTGGGCGGATTCTCCGGCACCCATCTGCAAACTTCCGCGATCTTCAGCAGTTCCTTTTTGCGCTTTTCATCCGCGCATTCCGCTGCCTGGCGTTCCGCTTCGTCAGCCATTCTGTGAGCGTAGGTGATCAGGCCCTGGCACTGGATGATGCAGGCGCGCCAGTAGTTGATCTTTTCCTCGTCCAGCTGGCACTTGGGCAGCATGGCGTCAATGTTCTTCTGGCACTGCTCCATATAGCCCTTTAAGCCGATCTTCAGCAGCGTTTCGTGGTCGCAGGTCGTCTCGCCGGATACGCCGTTCGTCAGGCCGACGGTGATGATGTCGTCGCCCATGCACTCGACGGTGTGGGTGGGCAGAGCCGGTCTCGCGATGTCCTGCATCGCCTTGCCTTCCCAGTAGGGCAGGTATTCCAGAATGGTCGCTCTGTCTTCCGGGGAAACGTCGTACGGGTCCTTCGTGCGGACGGGGAACTCGTCCAGTTCCTGCAGATAGAACTGCGTGCTGGACTGGAATTCCGGGTGCAGGTTGGCACCGCGGTACTTGTTCGTGGGGGTGCCTACGATGAGCTCGTTCTCCATGATGAGCGTGGTCATGTGCTCCATGATATAGTTGACGACTTTGGCGCGAAATTCCGGGATGTTCTCTCCCGCGAACTTCTGGTACGCTTCCGTCGCCAGCACCAGGCGCTCGGCCGTGATGCAGGGACGGGTGTCCCACAATTTATTTCTCATCTTCAGAAGGCGGTCGTTTAATTGCATGCGTTTGTCCTCCT
>JAIKZT010000048.1 GCA_024682015.1 Clostridia bacterium | reverse complement strand
GTCCGAGATCACCACGACCTCTTTTTCCTTGTTTTCGAACACTTCCATGCGCCCCTTGGCGCGCGCGTCCTTCAGGCCCTCCGCGATCGCATTGGCGGGCACGCCCAGCCAGCGGCACAGCAGCACGGCGGCCATGGCGTTCTCCACGTTGAAGGCGCCGGGAATGCTGATGGAAAAATTCATCACGGATTCGTTCTCTCGGTTCTGAATGCCGAAGCAGGTATATCCGCCCTCTTTATGCACGTTCACCGCTGAGAAATCCGCGTCCGGATGGCCGTTCACCGAATAGGTGATCAGCCGGCAGCCCGCGTCCTTCGCAGCGTCCCAGATGCGTTCGAGACGATCCGTATCCAGATTCAGGAACACCGTGCGGCACTGGCTGAAGAACTTCAGCTTCGAAGAGATGTAGTCCTCCTCATCCGCATGTTCGCCTTTGCCCACGTGGTCGAGCCCGTAATTCAGGAACGCGCCGGCGTCGAACTCCACGCCGTATGTCCGGTCGTACTTCAGCCCCTGGGAAGAGACCTCCATCACGAAGGCCGGCAGATGCGCCTCCTCGGCGTGCGCGAAGTGTTCGTGCAGCGTAAACGCCTCCGGCGTCGTCAGGTGCGACTCGAACTCCTCTTTTCCGTCGTACGTATCGATCGTGGAGATGAAACCGCAGCGCTTGCCATCCTTGGCGTACCAGCCGTCCAGGATGGCCTTGATGAAGTACAGCGTCGTGGATTTACCCTTTGTGCCGGTCAGGCCGATGAGCTTGAAATGCCGGTCTTCCGTATCGTAGAACAGCTCCGCGAGAAGCGCCATCGCCCGCCTTATGTCGCTGACGATGAGCGCGGGATGATCCCCCGCGAACCGCACCTCCGACACATAGCAGAACGCGCCCTTCGCGAATGCCTGCTCCAGATATTCCGGCCGGAACGCTTCTCCCTTGCACACGAAAAGCGTGCCGGGCAAAACGTCCCGGGAATCGAACGTCAGGTGCTGCACCTCCCGGAATTCCAGGTCTTTTGGCGGCTCCGCCTCCAGCAGGTCCGCCTCGCGCAGCACGTCGGCGTATTCATACAAAGCGAGCGGTCTCATGGGACACCTCTTTTCGAAAGTTCATGCAGTCCGCCCTACTCCTCGTCCGAATAGCGGCTTTCCGCTTCCTTCAGTTCGGGATCTTCGAACGTCTCGGGCAGATCTTCCGCAGGTTTTACCTCGGTCGGAACGTCCGTAAACGTTACGTTCTCTCCGGTAAACGGATCCTCGACGGAACCCTTGGCGCCGTAATAATCGTAGCCGCCCATGCCGCCGCCCACGGACAGGTTGCCGTTGGCCAGGTCGTAGAAGGCGACTTCCGCCGTGTTCAGATAGGCGTTTACGATGTACATGGGCACGCCGGCCAGCGCGACGAGCGGATTGCTCGAGATCTTCGCGACGGTCTCGTAGTACAGCTCGGGCGTCTGCATGACGGCGCCCAGGTCGAAAGCGCGCATCTGGATGCCTTCCACGAGGCTCTGCGGAATGGAGGCCAGGAGCGCCCAGCCGATGAACGTCAGCGCCAGGATGAAGAGGCCCATCTTGTTGCCGCGCATCATCTCGCTGCTCTCCATCAGGCACTGCACCGGAGCTTTGCCGGGGTCATCCGCGAGGATGTTGAACGCCATGCTGTAGCGAAGCGCCGCGATGATGCCGGGGATGACGAACAGCAGCGACCACAGGAAGATGCGGATGATCATGTGCAGGTACAGCGCGATGGCCTTGGCCGCGTACGAGGCGCCGTAGCGCAGATCGTCGATGCCGCCCTCCTGCTGGCGGAACAGTTTGATGAAATAGTACGCAACGCCCAGGGACAGCGGGCCCTGGATCAGCAGCGAATACAGCGTGGCCACGAAGCTCAGCACCGCGTTTCCGGGGGCGTTGAGGATCATCTGCGGCACGGAAGAAATGGCTGCGACCACGACGAGCAGCAGAAAGCTTTCCAGCCATCTGCCGGCGAGCGCCTGGCGGGCGAGCGCGCGCATCGTGCGGGGCGTCTCCTGGACGATGCGGTAAGGACTGTAGGACATGTTGTCGTATGGCATGTTGAACCTCCTGAAAAACTAACCGATATAGGCATCCACGAGGGCGAGCGTGTTCTTCACGCCCTCCTTGTGGCTTCTCTCGTAGCCGTGGGACGCGTAGACGCCCGGGCCGATGACGACGTGGCGGATGTCGTAGCCGGCGCTGACCGCCACGGACACGTCGGAACTGTAGTTGGGATAGACGTCCACCGCGTACTCCAGCTTCTCGCGGATGGCGGCCTCTTCCAGGCCCTTTACCATCTTATAGCTGTACGGGCCGGAGCTGTCCTTCGCGCAGATGGACACCATGCGCTCGGTGCACGTAAGGCCTTCGCCCACGCAGCCCATGTCCACGGCGATGGACTCGGTGACCCCCTTCGGGCAGAAGTTCGCCGCGCCATGGCCCACTTCCTCGTAGTTCGTGAAGTGCATGTACACGCGGCGGGCGGGTTCCTTTCCGGAATCCTTCAGATACTTCGCGTACGCCAGCAGCACGCCGCAGCACAGCTTGTCGTCGAGGAAGCGGCTCTTGATGTAACCGCTCTCCGTTACGCGGGTGCGCGGGTCAAAGCAGACAAAGTCGCCGGCCTGGATGCCCAGCGCCTGCACGTCCTCCACGTCTTCCACGTCCTCGTCGATCACGACCTCCATGCTCTTAAAGTTGCGCTCGGCCTTGCGGATGTCCTCGTTCACGTGAGCCGACGCATTGATGAGCTGATACGTGCCCTCGTATTCTCCCGAAAACTTCGTCTTGATGCGGCAGCACTCCGTCTCGCCGCTGCAGGGCTGAAAACCGCCGAGGTTCGTCAGCTTCAGCCGGCCGTTGTCCTTGATCTGGCAGACCATGCCGCCCAGGGTGTCGAAATGCGCCATGAGCAGGATGGCGTCCTTTTCCGCCTTGCCCCCGACGTCCACGGTAACGCCGCCCTTGTTCGTCTTCCTGGGTTTATAGCCCAGCGCCTTGAACTGGCCGATGAGCCAGTCGGCGGCTTCCTCAGTATACCCGGTGGGGCTGTCGATGGCGAGCAGCTCACAGGCCTTTTCGACGGCAAATTCAGTGTAATCTCTGATCTCCATGTGTTTCTCCTAAAAAATATGAAATACGGTCTTCGTTATGAACCCGGCGATGGCCGACAGAGGCCGGCTGAGCAGCATGCTCGGCACGTCGAGGATGATGAGCGCCAGCAGGATGACGAGGCTGTTCTGATACACGAAGCGGTAGAACGCCGTGTTCTTCAGGTGGAAGATCTCGGTGATCACGCCGAAGCCGTCCAGCGGCGGCACAGGCAGCAGGTTGAACAGCATGAGCGACAGGTTGATGATGATGACGTAGTAAAACACCATGAACACCGTGTGCCCGAAGCTCGACGTGAGGATGGACGGCGCCACCGTTACGAGCAGCTTCAGCAGGCCGCCGAAGACGAAGGCGATCAGCAGGTTCATCGCGACGCCCGCCAGGCCCACCAGGATGCTGTCGCGGTGCTCGTTTTTGAAGTTCCTCGGGTTGACCACTACGGGTTTGCCCCAGCCGAAGCCGATGAACAGCAGGCAGATGATCCCCATGGGATCGATGTGCGCCTGCGGCTCCACCGTGCAGCGGCCCATGAGCTTGGGCGTCGGGTCTCCGCTGCGGTACGCGACGGCGGCGTGGGCGTATTCGTGGAACGACAGTCCCACGATGATGCCCGGGATCATGATGAGCGTGCTGACGATCCAGTCCGACAGCGCCGAAAGGCCGCCGTTCATGATCGCCCGGACCGGCCCCATGAAGGCCAGAATGAGGATGAGCAGCAAAGCTCTCTTGTCTAAAAATCTCTGCATGGTTTTCTCCTTAACGATTTATTGTAACACAACGGTCTTTTTTGCGCTACCCTTGCAACGGTTTTCCTAAAGTGTTATATTTATTTGAACACACTTTAGTTTTCAACACATCGCGGGGGTTCACCCCCCGCCCGGACAAGGAGGTAACGACATGAGCGAAATCAGATATTTAACGGAAGAGACCTACAAGAGCACGCTGGCGGAAGCGGACGCCGCGGTCGTGGACTTTTACGCTGACTGGTGCGGCCCCTGCAAGGCCATGATCCCCATCTTCGACGCCTGCGCGGCGGACTACCCCGGCGTAACGTTCTGCAAGGTCAACGTCGACGAAAGCAAGAAGCTGGCCATCCAGAACAGAGTCATGGGCATTCCCTGCTTCATGCTCTTTAAGAAAGGTCTCATGGTCAAGCGCATCGACGGCGCCGTGGACGAAACGACCTTCCGGGACGCCCTGAACACGCTGCTCTAATCCCGCGCAAAAAGCTCCCATCAGGAGTATAGTCAAATGCTCGCACCCTTTTACAGAATCATCGCCTTCTACGAGAACTCTCCCGCCGCGATCCTGGCGACCATCTTCGTCATCGATCTGCTCCTCAGCTTCGCGGTCGTCTTTCTCGAGCGAAAGAGTCCTGCCTCCACGCTGGCCTGGCTCATGGTGATCAATCTGCTGCCGGGCGTGGGCATTTTTCTTTACTTTTTCCTCTCCCAGCACATCACGCGCAAGAGGCTCTTCAAACAGAGCCGGTTTGAACTTCAGAAGGCCGGTGAAGAACTCAGCATCCAGATGGACGACATGGCCTACGGCCGCTACCGCCACCTCAATCCCGAAGGGGAAAAGTGGAAGGAACTGATCTATCTGAACCAGAAACACGCCATGGCCTTCTATACCCAGAACAACGACGTGCGCATCTTCACGGACGGCAAGGAGAAGTTCAACCAGCTGGTGCGCGACCTGGAGTCTGCCGAGAAGTTCATCAACATGGAGTACTTCATCCTGAAGCCCGACGACGTGGGCCGCCGCATCCTGCGCACGCTCACGAAGAAGGCCGAGGAAGGCGTGGAGGTGCGCCTGCTGCTGGACGCTCTGGGATCCGGCCAGATCCGGGAAAAACACCTGAAATACCTGAAAGCAGCCGGCGGAAAAGTGGCGTTCTTCTTCCCGCCCACGCTCTTCAGGATCCAGCTGCGGCTGAATTACCGCAACCACCGCAAACTCGTGGTCATCGACGAGAAGATCGCCTACGTGGGCGGCCTGAACGTCGCGTCCGAATACGAAGGAAGATCCCGGAAGTTCAAGGGCTGGCGCGACACGCACCTGCGCCTCGTCGGCGGCTGCGTCGAGGACGTGGACGCCCGCTTCCTGCTGGACTGGCGCGCCGCCAGCGGCGAATCGTTTGAGGGCGACGAACTGGACTACAAAGTCCTCATCCCCGCGGG
The DNA here is from genome assembly GCA_024682015.1 of Clostridia bacterium. Lineage (GTDB taxonomy): Bacteria > Bacillota > Clostridia > Peptostreptococcales > Anaerovoracaceae > RUG11894. The sequence goes on along the minus strand of JAIKZT010000048.1, from coordinate 3,856 downwards.
CAGGAGCGGCGTGCAGATCGTTTCCTGCGGCCCGGACAGCCCCGAGGAGGAGATCAAGCGGATGTATCTGAAGATGATCACGTCCGCCAAGAGGAGCGTCTGCGTGCAGACGCCCTACTTCATCCCCGACCAGAGCATCTTCGAGGCGCTCAAGACAGCCGCCCTTTCCGGGCTGGACGTGCGCCTGATGATCCCCAACAAGCCCGACCATCCCTTCGTCTATTGGGTCACGTACAGCAACGCCGCCTCCCTCATGGAAAGCGGCGTCAAGGTCTATATCTACGATAAGGGTTTTCTGCACAGCAAGTGCGTAACGGTGGACGACGAGGTCGCCTCCGTCGGATCCGCCAATTTCGACATCCGCAGCTTCCGCCTCAATTTCGAGACGAACGCGGTGATCTACGACGAGGCTGTAGCCACAGCTCTCCACGAAGCGTTCAACAGCGACATGGAGCACTCCGTAAGGCTCACGCCGGTCCTCTATTCCCAGCGCTCCTGGACCGTCAAGCTGCGCGAAGGCCTCGGGCGGCTGATCTCGGACATTCTGTAAAAAGGACGGACTCACGCGAGGCCGTCCTTTTCGTTATTTCACCAGTTCCCCGTAACACGAGAACGTCTGCGCCTTCGTGATCCGCACAGGCACGATCTGGCCGATCAGGCCCGGATCGCCCGGCAGATCCACGGTCTTGCCGCTCTCGGTCTTGCCCGTGAGCATGCTGGCGTCCGTCTTGGAAAAGCCCTCGATCAGCACCGGCAACACCTTGTCCTGATAATCCGCCGCCTTCTCCTCCCAGATGCTGTGGACGAGGTCGATCAGGCGGTTGAACCGCTCGTGCTTCACGGCTTCCGGCACCTGCTCCTCCATAGCCGCGGCCGGCGTGCCCCGCCGCACCGAATACAGGAACGTGAAGGCCGAATCGTAGCGCACGCGGCGTACCAGATCCATGGTATCCAGAAAATCTTCTTCTGTCTCCCCCGGGAATCCCACGATGATATCGGTAGACAGCGCGATGTCCGGAACGGCCTCGCGCAGCTTTTCCACGCGCTCGAAGTACTTCTCGCGGTCGTAGTGGCGGTTCATCTTCTTTAAAATGCGGTCCGAACCGCTCTGCACCGGCAGATGGAACGCATGGCACAGATGTTTGCAGTCCCGCAGCGCCGCGATCAGGTCGTCCGACAGATCCTTGGGGTGGCTCGTCATGAAGCGGATGCGTTCGATGCCCGGCACCTCGTCCACCATGCGCAGGAGCTTGGCGAAATCCACGCCCTCCCCTGCCAGGCCGCCCGGCTCCTCCAGGTAGCAGTAGCTGCCCTCGCCGTGCTTCACCTTGCCGTAAGAGTTCACGTTCTGCCCCAGCAGCGTGATCTCCTTGCAGCCGCTAGAGGCCAGATCCCGCACTTCCGCGAGGATGTCCTCCGGCCGCCTGCTCCGCTCCCGTCCTCTCGTGTAGGGCACGATGCAGTACGTGCAGAAATTGTTGCAGCCGTACATGATGTTCACATACGCCTTGAACGGATACTCCCGCGCCGCGGGCAGGCCTTCCGCGATGGCGCGGCCGTCCTCCCAGACCTCGACGACCTTGCTGTTCGTCTCCCGCACGCCCTTCAGCAGTTTGGGGAACTCCGACACGTTGTGCGTGCCGAACACCAGGTCGACCCAGGGGTATTTCGCTTTCAGCGTGTCGATCACGTGCTGCTGCTGCATCATGCAGCCGCAGACGCACACGGTCTTGGACGGCTCAGCCTCCTTGGGATGCTTCAGCTGCCCGAGCACGCCGAAGAATTTCTTGTCCGCGTTCTCGCGCACGCTGCACGTATTGAGGATGACGACGTCCGCCGCATTCTTGTCTTCCGTTTTTACAAACCCTTCAGCCTCGAGCATGCCCGCGAGCGTCTCGGAATCGCGCTCGTTCATCTGGCAGCCGAAGGTGATGATGTGAAATGTCTTAGCCATTTACAGCAGATCCTTTACCAGCGTTTCGTTTTCGCCTTTTCTGGCGCGGGTCATGAGCGCGTGGACCGCGTCCGCCGCGGACACCTCGCCCTGCACGACCTTGTAGATCGCCTCCGTGATGGGCATCTCCACGCCCAGCCTCTTCGACAGGCGGTACGCTGCGTCCGCCGTGTACATGCCCTCGACGACCATGCCGACTTCGTTCACGGCGTCCTTGGGCGCCATGCCCCGGCCGATCAGGATGCCGCAGCGGCGGTTCCGCGAGTGCATGGAGCAGCACGTCACGATCAGGTCGCCCACGCCAGAAAGCCCCGAAAACGTCTCGGGCCGCGCGCCAAGCCTTACGCCCAGGCGCGTCATCTCGACGATGCCGCGGGTCATCATGGCCGCCTTGGCGTTGTCGCCATAGCCCAGGCCGTCCGCGATGCCGGCGCCCAGCGCGATGATGTTCTTCAGTGATCCGCCCAGTTCGAGCCCCGCCACGTCGTCGTTCGTGTAGATGCGGAAGAAGTCGTTCATGAAGATGTCCTGCACTTCCCGCGCCAGCGCCATGTCCTTCGAAGCGACAGCCACGGTCGTGGGCATTTCCCGGCCGACTTCCTCGGCGTGGGACGGGCCGGACAGCACGACGTACTTCACGGCGGGTTTTACGGAATAGGCGATCTCCGACATGCGGCAAAGCGAAGCCTGTTCGATGCCCTTGGCGACGTTCACCACCAGGGCATCCTCGGGCATCAGCGCCAGCGCCACCTGAAACGCCACCCGGAAGTGCTGCGCGGGAACGCCGAACAGGACGACGTCCGCCTCCTTCAGGCATTCGCGCTCCTCCATGCAGACTTCCACGCTGTCCGGCAGCTTTACGCCGGGCAGATAGCGCACGTTTTCGCGCTTTTCGGCCATCTCCCGCAGGTGCTCCGCGTTCAGATCCCACATGCGCACGGCGTGCCCGTTCAGGGCCAGAAGCTTGGCGAGAGCCGTTCCCCAGCTCCCGGCGCCGATGACGGCGATTCGTTTATTCATATACAAAACCTCCATTCGCCCCTTTGGCAGGCCCAGGGCATCCGGTTTACGTCAATTATTTCTTGAAACTGATCTTCGATTCCTCGCCGCGCATCAGCTTGCCGATGTTGGCGCGGTGCTTGTAGATCACGATGATGCCCAGCGCGAGAGCATACCAGAAGAATCCCGGCGCGAAGAAATGCGCCAGGATGGGCAAAGCGACGGCCGCCGCCAGCGACCCGGGCGAGACCATCTTCGTCGCGGCGAAGAAGCAGACCGCCACGGCCAGTTCCAGCAGTCCGTAGACCGGGGAAATCGCCAGGATCACGCCCAGGCCCGTCGCGATGCCCTTGCCTCCCTTAAAGCCCCAGCAGACGGGCCACATGTGCCCGATCTCCACTAAAAAGCCGCAGAGATAACCGAGCCCCGCGCCGCCGAGAGCCTTCCCGATCAGAACGGCAACAACGCCCTTCAGCACGTCGATCAGCAGCGTAAGCCCCGCGGCCTTCTTGCCATAGACCCGCAGCATGTTCGTCGTGCCAGGGTTTCCGCTTCCCTGCTTTCGGATATCCCCGTCCCTGCCGCCGATGGCGCGGCTTACGAGGATGGCCGGATTCACGTTGCCCAGGAAATAAGCGGCCAGGCAGGCAACGACGAACTTCAGGACCGCCACAGGATTAAGCATCGTCCTTCTCCCCCTTCTCGCGGAACACGAATTTGATGGACGTTCCCTCGAATCCGTACGCGTCGCGGATCTTGTTTTCCAGATACCGCGCGTACGAGAAATGCATCAGCTCGCGGTCGTTCACCTGGAAGCTGAACAGAGGCGGCTTCACGCCGACCTGCGTCACGTAGTAGATCTTCAGCCGGCGGCCCTTGTCGCTGGGCGGATTGTTCATCATC
>JAIKZT010000334.1 GCA_024682015.1 Clostridia bacterium | reverse complement strand
AAGAGCCGGCACATCTGCGAGCACGAGTCGGGTCACGCGATCCAGAACTGCTATTTCGGCCCGCTGATGCCCTTCCTCGTAAGCATTCCCTCCTCGACGCGCTACCGCGTGCACCGCTGGAAAGAGAAGCACCACAAGCCGCTGCCGCCCTACGATTCCGTGTGGTTCGAAGGGCAGGCGACGAAGCTCGGCAGGCAGTATTTCGGAGACAAACATGTTTTTTACGAAAAAGAACAAGCGAATAAGTGAGAATCTGCGCAGGTTCAGCCAGAAGAGCGTTGACGAAAAGAAATTCCTGCGCGACTTCTACGTGGACAACGGCCTCGCGTACATCTCCTGCAACGTGAAGCAGTACAGCGACATCATCGATCCGTATTCCGTCAAGGGCTACGAATGGCTGTCCGAGTCCTTCGTGCGGTTCGTGGAGGAAAACGCGAACTACATTCCGCCGGAGTACCCGATCGTGCTGGAGATCTGCGGCGGAAGGTTCACCGAGGAACAGCGCACGACCATCGAGGCGACCATCGCGGATTACTTCGCGCTGAAGATGGTCGACGTGCAGTGGAACATGGAGAGCAACCGCAACCGGATGCTCTTCCTGGGAGGCCTTTGCCTCATCTTCGCGCTGTTCCTGTACGGCGCGTCGCTCATCGATCTGCCCAGGCCCATCGCGGAGGCGCCGTTCGTGCTGTTCTGGTTCGCGCTGTGGGACCTCGCCGAGCTGGCGCTGCTGGACCGCCGCGACCTGCTGGAGGAAAAGGTGTACGCGGCGCGGCTGGCGAGCGTCGTCATCACGTTCCAGGACAAATTCGAAGACAGCCCGCTCGAACCTGAAGAAGAGAAAAAGGTTCTCGAGGAGATCTTCGAGGAAGTGGAGATCCTGCCGTCCACGCAGTGGGATCAGGAAGAAGAGGAGCCGGCGCAGTAGCCGGCGCGAAAGGTCCGATGACATGGCAAGACCCGCGGACAGACATACCTATCTGACGCAGACGCCCATCCCGCAGCTGATCGGGCGTCTTTCCGTGCCGACGATCATCAGCATGCTCGTCACGGGCATCTACAATTCCGCCGACACGTATTTCGTCGGGCGCATCTCGACCGAGGCCACCGCGGCGGTGGGCCTCGTATTTTCCGTGATGGCGATCATCCAGGCCTTCGGCTTCTTCTGCGGGCAGGGCTCGGGCAACTACCTGTCCCGGCTTCTGGGCGCAGGCAAGCGGCAGGAGGCGAACGAAGTCGCGATCACAGGCTTTTTAATGGCGCTGGCGATCGGACTGCTCATCGCGGGCTTTGGCAACTGGCAGGCGGAGCACATCGCGGACCTCATCGGCGCCACGGATTCCTCGCGGGCGGACACGGTCGCCTACATGCGGATCATCCTGCTGGGCGCGCCGTTCATGACGTGCCAGTTCGTCGTCAACAACCAGCTGCGCTTCCAGGGCAGCGCCCTGTACGCCATGATCGGCCTGATGTGCGGCGCCGTTATCAACATCGGCCTCGACCCGCTGCTCATGTTCGGCTTCGGGCTGGGCATCCGGGGCGCGGCGCTGGCGACGGTCTCGGGCCAGCTCATCAGCTTCATCGCGCTGCTCATCGGCAGCCGCAAGGGGGAAAACATCCGCTTGAGCCTTCGAAACGCCCGCTGGAACCCCGGCTACGTCCTGCAGATCTGCAACGGCGGCCTGCCGTCCCTCGTGCGCCAGGGCCTGGCCGCGGTTTCGACGCTGCTCCTGAACAACATGGCCCGCACCTACGGGGGTGACCCGGCCATCGCCGGCATGTCCGTCACGTCCCGGACGCTCATGCTGCTCGTCTCGGCGCTCATCGGCTTCGGCCAGGGCTATCAGCCGGTCTGCTCGTACAACTACGGCGCAGGGCTGTACAGCCGGGTCCGGGAAGGGTATCGCTTCTGCGTGAAGTACGGCACCATCCTGATGACCCTCGCAGGCGCGGTCTGCCTGCTTTTCGCGGGGCCCATCATCGGGTTCTTCCGCGACGACCCGGACGTGATCGCCGTGGGTACCGTGGCGCTGCGCTGGCAGGCGGCCGTTCTGCCGCTGCTGGCGACGTCCATCCTCACGAACATGATGCTGCAGGCGAGCGGCAAGGGGATCAAGTCGTCCATCACATCGTCGGCGCGTAACGGCATCTTCTTCATCCCGCTCATCCTCATCCTGCCGCGGGTCTTCGGCCTTTTGGGCGTGGAGATGGCGCAGGGCATCGCGGACATCCTGACGTTCCTTCTGTGCGTGCCCATCGCCCGCGCGGAACTGCGGAAGATGGACAGGATGGAAGCGGATGCGAAACAGGCAAAAAACGGCTGATCCTGCGCGTTAAGGCCGCGGATGATATCCGTATCGAAAAGACGATAAAAAGCCCTCTGAGAGCCTTTTAGGGGCCTTGGAGGGCTTTTGCGATGCAGGGGTGGTATGAGGGCTCAGCGCGCGTTCCTCCTTCGGACAAACAGCGCCAGAATGCCCATCTCCACCGCGAAGAAAAGGGCTGTGTTGATGAAGGGCATCGCCAGGCGTGCGGCGGAAGGCGGCAGCAGGCCGAAGGGGTCGGCCGTGACGAAGAACCAGTTGAAATCGTGGTCATAGCTGCCGGCAGCGCCGGTGTACAGCGCGTTGCCCAGCAGAGCCCAGAGGGTCATCCCGCAGACTACCGCGAGGTGGCGGGGCCAGTCCCGCAGCGACAGCTCCTTCCGGTCCGCCATCAGGGCGACGAAGCCATAGGCCGTCATCATCCCGTGGAACAGCAGCGTCTGCCAGACGCGGTAGCACAGTGGATGGACCGCGTGCCACATGACGCCGGCGGGGTAGATGAGATACACGAGGTTGGAGAGGAAGCCCAGCAGGGCAAAGTGCGCGCGCAGAGGCTGCAGCGCCTTTACATGGCGGCTCAGGAAGCACATGACGCACATGGCGGTGCAGATGTGGAAGGGCAGTTTTTCGATGTCGATGTACTCGTAGGCGAAAGGCATCAGAAAAAAGTCCGCGACGTACATGCCGAAGGCGATGTTGATCAGCGTTTGCGCGGCCTTCTGCTTGGCTTCTTGCCCGCGTTTTCGCACCGAGGCCCAGACGAGGGCCGAGACCAGGACGGCGATGAGGATATAGCAGAAATGCCAGCCTCCGAAGCAGGTGAAGATCGTTCCGCCTTTTTTATCGCAGAGCAGCGCGTGCAGTTGTGCGTACATGGCAACTCCTGTCTTGCTTAAGCAAAAGCCCCCGCGCGCGGCGCAGGGGCC
>JAIKZT010000332.1 GCA_024682015.1 Clostridia bacterium | reverse complement strand
TGGTCTGCTCCTCCAGAGCTATGGTCCCGAACGTCACCCGGATCGGCTCGGAAGTGTTGCCCGCGCCGTCCCATGCCTGCACGACCAGATCGGTGAGCGGTTTGGTCTTCCCGAAGTCGGCGGGAAGCGTGAAGCTGCCGTCCGCCGCCGCGGTGCAGGTGAACAGGATGTCATTGTAATTCATCTTCCCGTTTTTAATGGTTGCGAGTTTGATGGTCGCGCCGGCTTCGGCGGTACCGGTGATATCGGCGGTATAGCTTCCGCCCTTGACCACCAGCGGATAGACGCCGAGGTCATCCAGCACCATCGGCGGCGCGACGCTGTCGCAGCGGACCGTGACGTACGCCAGCGCATAATCCAGCGTCGCGGGATCCTCCGCAACGACCTGTACGGCGCGTTCGCCGGCCAGTTCGGCAATCACCGAAAGCGAGGTCACACCCTCGCCGGACGCGACCGTATCGCCCGTCACGGCGTCGGTCACCCGAATGTTCAGGGCTTTTCCGGCAGTGACGGTGAAGTATTCGCGAATGCTCTCACTACCGGGGACCAGGATACTGTTTGCGCTGTATAGCCCGCTGCTCTCCATGGTCACATTGTCCGAGAAGCTGATGGTGGGCGCGCTGGCGTTGCGCAGCGCAGCGGACGCCGACCTGCCCTCGCTGCCGACGAGATACTGCTCATCTTTCGCCATATCGCCGATGATGGCGCGGACGCCGACAAGATAGCTCTTTCCGCTTTCCAGCGCGTCGCTGCCGGCGCGCAGCGCCATGATCAGAGAGGTTTCGTCCTTCCCGGCGGTGTAGATGACGCCGGTATCCGTGCCGTCCGCGTTGTAAACCGTGATCACATAGCTGTCCGCGCCGTCCACTGCCGACCAGGTCGCGGTCATCGTGCCGTTTCCGGTATAGTTCAGCCTGACGCTTGCGGGCGCAGCCGGAGCGGAATTGTTGGTATAGCTGACCGCGCTGAAGGTCCGCTGATCCACGATCGCCCATCTGGTCACGGTCTCGCCGTTTTCATCCAGCGCCGAGATCTCCTCCAGCAGGAGGAAGGTGGGATAATAGTTGCCGCTCGGCGCGACCGCACCGGTCAGCTCATAAGCCAGCGTGCCGCTGACGCTGCCGCTCAGCTCCTGCTCTGCCAGCAGATAATCGCCGGCGCCCTTCTCCTCGCCGATCAGCAGGGAGACCTTGTACTTTCTGCCCTCGCCGGGATTGACCATGCTCCAGGTCACGCTGGCGTCGCCCAGCGTCGCCGCACTCAGCTCGGCAAACTCTGTCATTTCATACAGTTCCGCGCTCTTCAGCGCCGCGTTGGCGGAGAAGTGGTACTCGCCTGCCCCGGACGGGACGAAGTAAGCGCCCTCCTCGTCTGTAAGGAAGTTGGCGTCGTTCCCGCTGGTCTGAACGCCGTTCTCGTCATAGGTGATCGGGATGAGCGTGACCGGCGCGCCGTCGTGCGTGATCATGACGTCCGACATCTGCAGCGGTCCGCTTTCGCTCCGGACGAACAGAAGCACATTTCCTGCCTGCGCGGCGGTAACCTCCGTGGTGAACGCGGTCTTCGCGGCTGCGCGCATCGGAGCCTCTATGGTATCCGTGCCGATGCTGTTGTTTTCGCCGTAGTTCAGCTGGGCCAGCTTCGTCGCGCTCGCCTCCACAACGGCGGGATAGATCTCGCCGGTCGCGTTGTCGCGGACGGTCGTCATCACGCCGTTGCGGCCCTCGATCGGCACGGCTTTATCGAGCTCGGCTTCCAGATCCAGCGGATCGCCGCTGCCCATGCCGCCGCTGATCTTCGGTTTGGTGTCGCCGAGCACGTAGACGATGCGGATGTGGCCTGTCAGAAGACCGACACTGATGGTGACCTTTGCGCCGACGGCCGCGCCGATCTTGATATTCGCGTTGCTCGCCAGACTTTTCAGGATCTTCGAGGGGCTGGTTTCCGTCGAGGTATCCTTCACCTTTGTATGGAAATTGGCTTCGGCGTAATAGCCGACCGTCGCGTCGGCCAGCTTGTAGTTCTTGGTCGGGAACGAGCCGGCGACCAGCTTCTTCGGAATCTGGATCGTTGCGCTCATCGAGCCGGAGGCGTTGAGCTGGTAGACGAAATAGAGCGTGTTGTTTTCCTTGCAGTAGCCGGCGTAGACGCCGTACTTCACGCGGCCCTCCGCGCTGATGATCGGGTCGCTGTCGCCGACCTTGACGGCGATGACCAGATATTGCTGCATGTCGGCGCCGACGCCCCAGTAGGTCTTTCCGTCGATCTTCCGGTTCTCCGCCGTCCAGCTGGCGCTCAGACCGTATTCGTCGATCAGCTTGAGGCCCTTGATCTCGATGTCCTCCAACGTCAGGTCGAAGCCGCTGGGGCCGACGGAGACCTTGGCCCAGCCGTCGATGACGTCGATGATGCTGGCCTTCGCCGCGACTTTCAATCGGATGGGCGGCGCGCCGAAGCTGTTCATATTGATGGTGTCGGCCAGGCCTTCAAAGCCGATGCCGCCGCCCTGGAGATAACCGATGATCGTGGGCGGGACCAGCGGGATGCCGCCTTCGTTCAGGCCGAACTCGGCGTAGAGCGTATCCGGGAGGAAGACGCCGCGCGCCTCCTTGAAGGCGAGCTCGAACATGCCCTCGAAGACCGGCGTTTCCATCTCGACCATGAAGTAGAACTCCGACTCACCGTCGAAAGTGTTCAGATGGACCTCCGCGCCGCCGCCGGCAAAGCCCGCGATGCTCGGGATGTTGACCGCGCCGCCGCCGGAAATGCCGCCAAGGGCGATCGAGCCCTCATAGTTGATCTGGAGCTGATCGATGTCGATGGAGAGGATATCCGTGATCGGCGTTTTCAGAGCCAGGACGCCGCCGTAGCGCAGGGCGCACTTGTTCTTCAGCGGCGAGATGGTCGTGAGCTCGAAACCGCTTCCGGCAAATTTCGGGATGGAGAAGACCGCCTTGTTATAGCTCGGCGTCACCTGCACCTGGAAGGCGAGGGCGTCGTTATAGTCGTCGTCCGGGGTGAACTCGATCGTAACAGGCTCTGCCTGATAGCCGCTCTTGCCCTCATAGACCGTATAGTCCGGAGAGGAAAGCTTCGCGTTGCGCATGTCGACCGCGACGCTGCCGCTGCCGTCGTCCGTCACGCTGAAGATCAGCTTGGTCCCGGACTTGCCGGCGTGGGTCGCCGTCAGGGCGCCGTTCTCCAGCAGGGAGACGACCGTGCTGTCCACGGAGGTCAGCAGGCTCCAGCTGTCATCGGTCAGCCGGAAGCCGCAGTTGCCCGCGTTGAAGACCGTCAGGACCTCGGCGTTTCGGGCCTCCGCTTCCGTGTAGATCTCGTCCGTACTCAGCGCCGGGATGAGGAAGCGGTTGCCGTTTTTGGCCTTCGCGACGCCCAGATGCGTCACGACCGTCCGCTGCTTCGTCTCCTCCTCGACGGAGCCGCTGCCGCCGCCGGCGGGGCGCTCGTCCTGCGCGATCATATATTCGAGGATGCTCTTGACGTCGCTGTCCGTGA
>JAIKZT010000149.1 GCA_024682015.1 Clostridia bacterium | reverse complement strand
CCTCGTGATGCAGAGCGCCGACACCGCTTCCCACATGGCGCAGACCGAGGATTTCGCAGCCATCCTGCCTTATTACACTGTGGCCGGCGCCGTTTCGGACGGCCGCCTGAAGATCCTGGACGTGGACGGGTTTTCCCTCTGCCAGGACGTGCAGGTGATCCTCCACAGGGATAAGGTGTTTGTGCCGCAGCTGAAAGCCTTCGCCGACATCTTCGCGGGGAAACTGTCGGGTCTTTGGATGAAGCCTTAGTTAAGCCTGGTTTTCCAGTAGTTCTTCCAGCTTCGCCAGCGCCCTGGCCCGGTGGCCGATGCGGTTCTTGACCTCCACGCCGAGCGCGGCAAAAGACGTGTCGCAGCCTTCCGGGATGAAGATCTTGTCGTAGCCGAAGCCGCCTTCGCCGATCTCTTCAAAGGCGATGCGGCCGGGGCAGTGTCCCTCCGCCACGAGGGCGGAGCCGTCCGGCTGGCACAGGGTGATGCAGCAGGTGAAGTGAGCCGCACGCTCCTCTTCGGGCACGCCTGCCAGGTCGGCGAGCAGTCTGGCGCGGTTGGCGGCGTCATCCCCGTGCACGCCGCTGTAGCGGGCGGAATGGATGCCCGGAGCACCGCCCAGAACGTCCACGCACAGCCCTGAATCGTCCGCGATGCAGGGTTTATTCGTAAGCCGCGCGACGGTGGACGCCTTGATGTACGAATTTTCGGCGAACGTCTCGCCGTTCTCTTCGATGTCCAGGTCTCCGAGGCCCGCATCGGCCATGGAAACGAGCTTCATGCCGTACTTTTCCGTGATGGCTTTCAGTTCCTTCAGCTTGCCCTTATTCTGGGTAGCCGCGATCAGTATATTCTCCATGCCTGTCTCCAAAATACTTGCGCAAAGTGATATAATAATATATTAGTCGAACTGTGTGCAAACTGCAAGCAAGCGAAAGGAAGCATTTATGAAACATATACTCATCACCGGGGGCCCCACGAACGAGGCCATCGATAAGGTCATGACCATCACGAACATGTCCACGGGCAGCCTGTCCTGCCAGCTGGCACACGCGGCGCGGGAAGCGGGGGATCAGGTGACCCTCATCCTGCACCACAGCGTGCTGCGCTCCGCCCGTTTCGCGGCTTACGGCCTTGGCGAGGATCCGGATGTCCACGTCGTTTCCATCGACAGCTGCCAGGACATGCTGGACGCACTGCATGGACAGGCGGAGAGCGGAAAACGCTTTGACGTCATCATCCACGCGGCGGCGGTGGGCGACTACCGGCCGGCCTTCACGTTCCGCATGGAGGACATGGCGGACGAGCTGGCGGATGAGATCCTGAAGAGCGGCTGCCTGGATCGGGAGGCCCTCGCCGCGCTCATCCTGAAGACGATGACCGACCCGCAGTGCAAGGTGCGGGACGATTCCAAGATCTCCAGCTACGAGCCCCATCTCACGACGAAGCTGACCCTCACCACGAAGATCATCTCGAATCTGCGGGATTGGTTCCCCGACGCGCTGCTCATCGGCTGCAAGCTGCTGGAGAACGTGTCCCACGAGGAGCTGTGGGCCGTGGCGCAGCGCCTGTGCCGGAAAAACCGCATGGACTACATCATGGCCAACGACCTGGCCGAGCTGAACAGAGGGTCTTCCGTTCGCTACCTCGTGAACGCGGACGGCTTTACGGGTCAGCTGCTGAACGCGGAGGGCGGCATCAGCCTGACGGATTACGCGAAAGAAAACTGGTTTTAAGGGATAGAACAAGAGGATAGAGAACATGAAACGGATCATTTGCACATTGCTGGCCGTCTGCATCGCGCTGGGGGGCGCGACCTGGCCGGCGGACGCGCTTTCCAAGGCGCCGACGATCGAGGCGGAGAGCTACATCCTCGTGGACATGACCACGGGCGAATCGCTGCTGGAAGCAGGCGCGGACGACCGCCATTACCCGGCAAGCACGACGAAGATCATGACCTGCCTGCTGGCGCTGGAAAACCTGAACCTGGAGAGCGACATCACGGCGGACGCCGAAGCGGCTGCTACGGGCGGCAGCGCCCTGGGCCTGCAGGAAGGGGAAGTGATGAACGCCCTCGTGATGCTTCACGCCATGATGATCCCCAGCTCCAACGACTGCGCCGTGGCCATCGCCAAGCAGGTGGCCGGCAGCGTGGACAACTTTGCCGTCATGATGAACGCCCGGGCGCGCGAGATCGGCTGCAAGTATACGAATTTCGTCAACCCCAACGGCCTTCACGAGGATAACCACTACACGACGGCCCGGGATCTGTCCCTCATCGCGCTGGAAGCCATGAAGAATCCGACGTTCCGGGAGATCGTCGGCACTTGGGAATATACGATCCCCGCGACGAGCCGCCGGGACGAGACCGTCGTGACCAACACGAATCTGCTGCTCGGCGACGAGTCCGACAAGTATCGCATCTACGTGGGAAACGACCTGCGCTACTGCAAGTACGACTACGCGACGGGCATCAAGACCGGATCCACGCCCGAAGCCGGCGGCTGCCTCGTCGCTTCCGCGGAAAAGGACGGCACGAAGCTTCTTTGCGTGCTGCTTGCGGGCACGAGCCTGGGGCGCTTCGCGGATGCCATCAAGCTCTTCGAATGGGGCTTTGACAACTACAAGACGCACACCGTGCTGCACGGCGGATACAGCTTCGGCGACGTCAAGGTGCACCACGGCGAATTCAACAAGGTCGAGGCCGTGCTGCTCACGGACGTGGCGTATACGCTTACGACGGACGCGTCCATCGAGATCATGAGCGCGCAGGCCGTATTGGAGGAAGAACTGGAGGCCCCCGTCAAGAAGGGAGACCTCGTTGGGCGGATCACCCTGTACGAGGGAGACGAGCCGGTCGGCACCTACGACGCCGTCGCCATGCAGTCCATCAAGGAGGGCGGCATCCTCTCGTATTTCTACATCGAGGACGCGACGGCCAAGGTCATCGAGATGGCGTGCGCCATCGGGCTCGGCGTCATCTTCCTGGGGCTTGTCGCCTATGTGATCGTCATG
>JAIKZT010000331.1 GCA_024682015.1 Clostridia bacterium | reverse complement strand
GGAAAGGCTTCCGCCGCCGCGCGCTCTGTCCCGTAAACTTTCTTCGTGAAATGCAGCATGATGCGGGTGCTCACGACCGCGCCGACCGTCGCGCCCGCCAGGCCGACCGCTACCGCCCTCCCGTAGGATTCGCCGGTGATGGATGCCAGCGACAGCATGTACGTGCAGACGATGAGCCCCATGCCGAACGACGTGCCGATGTTCGTGAGCGCCGGGAACTGATAGGCCTTGAAGTAATACTTGTAGCGGGGGTTGGCCGTCAGGGCAAGGATGGCCGGGTTGTCGGACAGGAACGTGCTGACGATACCCAGAGACGCCGCCCCTGGCAATCCGAAGATGGGCCGCATCAGCGGCCGCAGCACGCGATCCATCAGGGCGACGAAGCCGAATTCCGTCAGCAGTTCGGACACCGCTCCCATGATGACGCACACCGCGACGATGTAGAGCACGGTGTTGATGAGCAGATCGAAGGCGGTCTTCATGATCGTATTGATCATGTTGGCCATGCCCATCCGCACCGAGAGATAGCCGAAAAAGGCGAGGAAAAGCAAAGGAAAAACGACCGTCTCGACGCTGAACGTCTTCTTGACGGTATATTTACTGTCCGGGTTCATGAATACACACACCTCCGCGTTCCATCTTACTCCCTGCATCCCCCGCGGGCAAGCACGATTTTGAGGGACAGGCAGGCCGTTTCCATGGTATAATGAGGCGAACGGAGCGCTTTTTCAGCGCAGTCAAGGAGACGTTATGAATACAAAGTTTTCCATCCCCGACATCATTCTTTACAACGGCAGCGTCTTTACGGCGGACGAGACCGACAGCGTCTGCGAGGCAGTGGCCGTCTGCGGCAACGAGATCCTCGCGACCGGCACGAACGCCGAGATCCTCGCGCTGGCGGCGCCCTGGACGAAGAAGATCGATCTGAAAGGCCGCAGCGCCATGCCCGGCATCAACGAATGCCACAGCCACCTCTGGCAGGCGGGCCAGACGTTTCAGGGCGTCGTGCTGTTCGGCATCGATAACTTCGGCATGCTGAAGGAGAAACTGGCCGAGAAGGCGGCGGTCACGCCGAAGGGCAAGTGGATCACGGGGTGCAGCTACATCGAATCCCAGTTCACCGAAAACCGCAGCTTCACGAAGAAGGAGCTGGATGAAGCCGCGCCGGATCACCCCGTCGTGTTCGACCGCGTGTTCGGCAGCTGCGTTGCGAATTCGAAGGCGCTGGAACTGGCCGGGGTCACGAAGGATACGCCTGACCCGGCGAAAGGCGAGATCGTGCACGACCCGCTTACGGGGGAGCCCAACGGCATCCTGCACGGCGACGCCATGATGCTCGTGCGCAACGCCATGGAAGTGCCCAGCGGCATGGCAGGAGACGGCGAGGGCGGCCCGACCGCGGAGGCGTTCGAAGAGCTCATCCGCCTGGCGCTGCCCGTGTACAACGCCTACGGCATCACGAGCAACACGGAGCCGGGCGGCACCAGGAACCTGGCGAGGGCCTACCACCGCCTGTACCGGGAGGGTGACCTGACGATGCGCATGGCGCTCATGCCTACGTGGCACGGCTTCAACTTCGTGCCCGACGAGGAGATGCTCGCCCACGTCATCGACAATTACGATTTCGGCGCGGGCTTCGGCAACGAATGGATCCGCTATACCGGCCTGAAGATGGCCATCGACTACGGCCTCACGTCCAAGACCGCCCTGAAATCCTGGGCGTACGTGGGGGACGACGGTCCGCGGCAGGTGCCTCTGCGCCTGGACCTCGACAAGCTGGACGAGTACGTGAAGACGGCTCACGACGCCGGCTGGGACGTGGGCATCCACGTGATGGGCGACATCGCCATGGAGCGTGCGGTGGAAGCGATGTACAAGGCGATCAAAGCGAATCCCAGAGAGCACCGGCACAGCGTCATCCACGCGTATTTCCCGACGGAGAAGGCCCTGGCGATGATGGAGGAGGCGGGCATCATGGCCATCGTGCAGGGGTCGTTCATCTATGGCGAAGGGGACGGCTATCCCGACTTGCTGCCGCCGGACAAGATCGAAGGGTACACGCCGATCCGGACCTATCTGGATCACCACATCCGCTGCGGCTTGTCCACGGACATGCCCTGCGGCGCGCTCAACCCGTTTTGGAACATGTACAGCGCGGTCACCCGCAAGGCCATGCGCGGCACGTCCCTGGGCGAGCGGGAACGCATCACGGTGAAGGAAGCCGTGAAGATGATGACGTACAACGGAGCCTACCTGTCCCGTGAACAGGACATCAAGGGCTCGCTGGAGCCGGGCAAGCGGGCGGACATCGCGATCCTCGACCGCAGCCTGGACGGCATCGACCCCGAAGACATCCGGAATATCCAGGTGGACATAACCATCCTGGACGGCAAAGTGATCTACGAGCGTTAGAAAAGGAGACGGATTCTTATGAAGATAACATCGGCGGAGGCGGCCAAACTGCTGCGCAAACTGAACGAGGAATACGGCGCCCTGAAGACCCGCGAATCCATGAGCTGCACGTTCGTCGCGGCGATCCAGGAGGATCTGGAGAGCGCGCGGCCCGTCTACGACTACGCGGCCACGCAGGCGCAGATGGAGGCTGTTGAAGCGAAGGTGCGCCGCGTGAAGCACGCCATCAACGCCTTCAACCAGGCCACGGTCATCCCGGGCTTCGGCATGACCATCGACGAGATGCTGGTGTACATCCCGCAGCTGACCGAAAAGAAGCGGCGGCTGTCCGCGATGGCCAACCGCCTGCCCAAGGAGCGGGTAAACAGCGGAGGCTACGGCGGCAAGACCATCGTGGAATATCAGTACGCGAACTACGACGTCGCCGCGGCCATGGCGGACATGGTCCGCGTGTCGGACGAGCTCGCGAAGGCCCAGACGGCGCTGGACGCGGTCAACAGCAGCGTCCAGATGGAGATCGATCTGGACTGACCTTGCAGAAAACGGCGGCGCCCCATGGCGGGCGCCGTCGTTGAAAAACGTTTAAAATCCACGGCCTCCCGGAACGGACCCCTTTTATGATCAAGAGCCATGTCCAGGTTTAGCGTCAGAGGAAAAGTTGTCCGTTGTTCTTTACCGCCGATCAGGTTTAAGGTTGCGGTTACGCGGTCTGCATGCAGCATCCCTGCAAATCCATCCGTATCCGCGGCAGGCCGAAAAACTTGGCGCCTCCGGCGCCGCGCGCAGCGGAAGTATGGTTACAGGCTGCGCTTTTTGATGGCGCATCGCAGTAGTTCCCATCTTTTCAACCGCCATGCGTCGTGGTAAACTATATAAGTTATGAGCAAAAACATGGTCTTACAACTGAAGAACGTTTCGTTCTCGTACAATGCGGAAGGATCGGACGGTCCGCAGGCGGGAAGCGAAGCCGGCGCGAAGGCAGCGCAGCCCGCAAAGCGGAAGGCTCTCGACGGGGTCTGCCTGGACATCGAAGAGGGCAGTTTCGTCGCGGTCGTCGGCAGCAACGGATCCGGCAAATCCACGCTGGCAAAGCACCTGAACGCGCTGCTTCTGCCCGCCGAGGGCAAGGTCTTCGTGTGCGGATACGATACGGCGGACGAGGAGTCCACGTGGGAGATCCGCCGGCGCTGCGGCATGGTGTTCCAGAACCCGGACAACCAGCTCGTCTCCTCCGTCGTGGAGGACGACGTGGCATTTGGCCCGGAGAATCTGGGCGTTGACCCTGTCGAGATTCGCGCGCGCGTGGACGAGGCGCTGAAGGCCGTGGGCATGTACGAGTTTCGCAAGAAGGGACCGCACCTCCTGTCC
>JAIKZT010000327.1 GCA_024682015.1 Clostridia bacterium | reverse complement strand
GAACGGTCCCGTATGGCTCCAGGCGAAAAACTGCCCACGGAGAACACGCTTACCGCGAAATACGGTGTCAGCCGGTCCACGGTACGCGAGGCGGTCAAACTTCTGCAGGCGGAAAATGTGATCGAAATCCGGCGCGGTCTTGGTTCATTTGTGGCCAGCAATACCGGAATCGGCGCCGATCCGCTGGGATTGCGCTTTGCTGAGCAGGATCATCTCCTGGAAGAGCTGATGGAAGTTCGCCTTCTGATGGAGCCTGGAATCGCGGAGACAGCCGCCGATAGGCGGACGGACGCGGACCTCGCCCGGATGGATGAGGCCATCTGCCTGATGGAAGCGTACGCACGCGTGGGCAAAGATTATACAGCCTACGATTACCGCTTTCATATCGCTTTGGCCGAGAGCACGCACAACCGCGTGCTTGAACGGATCTTCCCGGTCGTCTTTGAAGCGATTGCCAAGGGATACGAACAGACTGCCCATCTCCATGGGAGCGTGGACCGGGCGCTGTGGTATCACCGATCTATCCTGGGAGCAATCCGGGCAAAGGACGCAGATCTCTCCGGCAGCCTTACGCGGCAGCACATCGAACAGGCTCTGCGGGATATCGCAGAGCACAGGAAAGGAGCTTAATCATGAAGAAATTCCTGACTCTCCTTCTCGCCACGATGATCGTCTGCGCTTCCGCGGTCGTCCTGGCTGACGCGACGATTACCTACTGGTTCTGGGCGGACAACGACCAGTACGCGCAGACCATGCAGGAAATGATCGCCGACTTCAACGCCACTAACGGAAAAGGAATCACCGTCGTTGGCGAGCAGGTCCCGTGGGACGGCGGCGGATACAGCAACACCCTGCTGCAGGCTGCGATCGGCGGCGGCGGCCCCGATGTCGCCAGCTTCAAGCTGACCGCGACTCCTTCTTTTGTCGGCAATGACCTCCTTGAGCCGCTTGACAGCTATCTTGACGCCTGGGACAAGAAGGGCGAGATCAACGACAGCCTGTATGGCGTCATGCGCAGCGCCGGCGGCAGCGACAGCATCTATGTCATGCCCTGGAACACGCAGGTTCTCTATGTCTACTATCGTCCTTCCATGTTCGAGGCCGCGGGCGTCAGCGTTCCCAATACCTATGAAGAGTTCCTGGACATCTGCGGAAAACTTACCCGCGATACCGACGGCGACGGCAAGACCGACGTGTACGGCTTCGGCATGCGCGGCAGCAACGGCGGCCAGGAGCCGTGGGGCAGCTTTATCTATGCGGCAGGCGGCAGCTTCGAGCATCTGGACAGCCCCGAGGCGATCCAGGGCATGAAGGATTACATCGCCCTTTTCACGAACGGCTATGCGCCTGAGACCGCCCCGAACGACGGTTTCGCACAGGTCATCGACGGCTTCAAGTCCGGCCTCACCGCCATGACGATCCATCACATCGGCTCTTCCGCTGGAATGATGGAGCTCTTCGGCGACGACGTGGCGGCGTTTATCTTCCCGGCCGGCAAGGGCCAGTGGACTTCCATGGGCGACACGGAGAACGTCATGTTCGCCTCTTGCCAGAACAAAGAAGCCGCTTTCGAGTGGCTCGCCTATCTGGCCGCCGGAAAAGGCCAGGAAACCTGGTGCACCGTGACCGGCAACGTCCCGGTTGCCGCCTCCGTGCAGGCGCTCCCGGTCTTCCAGGAGAATCCGTTCATGCAGGTATCCATAGAGGGGCAGCCGGTCGCCGGCATCCTGCCCGTGCTCGATACCACCACCACCTGGATTTCCAACTGGCCGAGCGTCATCCAGCAGGCCCTGCTGGGCGACATCTCCGCAGAGGAAGCCATGCAGACTCTCCAGGAGACCCTCTGGCAGTAATCAAAACCAGGAAGGGTGCGGGCGACCGCACCCTTCCCTTCGCGATTTCATACGTCCGAAAAGAGGTATATTATGGTCAAACGAAGAAGCAGACTGGGAGAAAACGGTGTCTGGCCATATCTGCTCCTGCTGCCCGCTCTCATCGTGATGGTTTCGGTGGTTATCGTTCCCATCATCAATGCAGTCAGCATGTCCTTTCAGTATTATAATCTGAACATGCCGAAGCGGACGACCTTCGTCGGGCTGGACAACTACATCAAAATCCTCGGAACTGCCAAATTCCGCCGTTCCCTTTGGCTGACCGTCATCTGGGTTATCTTCGGTGTGGGCGGACAGTTTCTTTTCGGCTTTCTTCTCGCTCTTCTGCTCAACCAGAATTACCGCGGACGCGGCGTCGTGAGAGCCGTCAGCCTCATTCCCTGGGTAACTCCCGGCGTTTTGATCGCGCTCATGTGGAGTCTCATCATGGACGGCAACTACGGCGTCCTGAACGACATCCTTCTGCGGCTCGGCGTCGTCAGCGAGAAAGTGGCTTTCCTCGCCCGGAAGGATACGGCGCTGCCCAGCGTCATCGTAACCATCATCTGGCAAGGCATTCCCTTCTTCGCCATTATGCTTCTTGCTGGTCTGCAGGGCATCTCCCATGATCTGTATGAAGCGGCGGACATCGACGGCGCGACGCGCATGCAGAAACTTTTCTACGTGACGATTCCCTCTCTACGCAATACGATTTTTGTAACCACCATGCTGCGCATTATCTGGGTCGCCAACTCTGTCGACATCATCGCCAACATGACGGACGGCGGGCCGGCAAACGCGACTCTTACGCTCAGCGTCAATATCTATAAAGAAGCTTCGACACTGAACATGGGATACGCATCCGCCATGGCCATTTTGCTCATGCTGGTTCTGCTGGCTGCTGCTATCCCCTATCTGCACAGCATGTTCAAAGAGGAGG
>JAIKZT010000273.1 GCA_024682015.1 Clostridia bacterium | reverse complement strand
AGGCTCTGAAAACGGTTGGTCTGTAGTATCTCGTTTCGAACCCCTTATCTCGGTCATCTTTTTCAACAGAAAGGAAGCTGGCTGTGGCGGTCAGTTCGATCCTTGCTATGGCACCATCATACCATAAATGGATTTAGGCGTGGGTGCATTTTTTATATAACCTATTGACATAGTAGGTAAGTAGGAATAAAATACTACCATGAACAAGATCAGAATCGAACACAGGAGCATGATGGAAACCGCAGCGCGCATGGTATGCATGTGTTGCATTTGTGCTGGCATTTTCCGTGGCTCCTGCTTCATCTGAGTAAATTTTTCTTCTCTGCATGCGGCGCGGGCCAGGAATGGCCTGCGCTTTTTATTTTACCGGAAAAAGGAGGCAAAAAAGCATGTCTAACATCTACACATCGGCAGAACAGCTGATCGGCGGCACCCCGCTGCTGGAACTGGTCCATACGGAGGAAAAGGAAGGACTGACCGCAAAGATCTACGGAAAACTGGAATATCTGAATCCGGCGGGCAGCGTAAAGGACCGCATCGCCCGAGCGATCATCGCGGATTACGAAGCCGCCGGCAAACTGAAGCCCGGCGACACCATCATAGAACCCACTTCGGGCAACACCGGCATCGGCCTGGCTGCGGTCGCTGCCGCAAAGGGCTATAAACTCATCCTGGTGATGCCGGATTCCATGTCCGTGGAAAGACGCAAGATCGTGGCTGCCTACGGTGCAGAGCTGGTGCTGACGGAAGGCGCGAAGGGGATGAAGGGCGCTATCGCCAAAGCGGATGAACTGCTGAAGGAGATCCCGGGCGCCGTGCTGGCGGGTCAGTTCGTCAACCCCTCCAATCCGAAGGCGCATTATGAAACGACGGGTCCGGAGATCTGGAAGGACACGGACGGCCAGGTGGACATCTTCGTGGCGAGCTTCGGCACCGGCGGCACGGTCTCCGGTACAGGCAAGTATCTGAAGGAGCAGAACCCGGCAGTAAAGGTCGTAGGCGTGGAACCTGCCGCATCTCCGTTTATCTCCGAAGGCAAAGCAGGTCCCCATAAGATCCAGGGCATCGGTGCCGGATTTGCACCGGATACGCTGGACCTGAGCGTGCTGGATGAGGTCATCGCAATCTCCAACGAGGATGCCTATGCCGCCGGCGCTGCGATCGGCAGAAACGAGGGCGTCCTGGTGGGCATCTCTGCCGGCGCTGCGGTCGCTGCTGCGATCCAGCTGGCAAAGCGTCCGGAGAACGCCGGCAAGAACATCGTGGTCATCCTGCCCGATACCGGAGACCGCTATCTGTCCACGGAAGGGTATTTTTAACGTAATCTGAGGAAATTCATATGGAACCAAATTATATCGGTCTTTCGGAGACGATCCGAAAGACCGTCGACCGCTTTTTCTCCGCCCTGTTTCCCCGCTTTTTCGGAGATGAACCGTCTTCCATCAGCGAGGAAGGTCTGGAGGAAAAGTCCCGCATCGAGATGGACCTGGCCGTCCAGGCGCTGACGAAAGCGCTTCTATACGTGCTGCCCCAGGAACAGGCGATGCACTGCGTAAAACAGACCATGGCGCGCATGGACCAGATCCGGAGGATGCTGCAGACGGATATCCAAGCGGCTTACGAAGGGGATCCTGCTGCGATCAGCCCGGATGAAGTCATTCTGTGCTATCCCGCCTTCCGGGCGATCGTCGTCTATCGCATCGCACACTGCCTGTATATCCTGAAGGTGCCCATCATTCCCCGGATGATGACGGAGCTGGCCCACAGCTGGACCGGCATCGACATCCATCCCGGGGCGACGATCGGTCCGTCGTTCTTCATCGATCACGGCACTGGCGTCGTCATCGGCGAGACCTGCACCATCGGCAGCCGGGTCAAGCTGTATCAGCATGTGACTTTAGGGGCGAAGAGCTTTAAAGTCGCGGACGACGGCAGTCTGGTGAAGGGCATCAAGCGCCATCCGGACATCGGAAACGACGTGGTGATCTACGCCGGCGCCACGGTGCTGGGCGGCGATACGAATGTGGGCGACGGCTGCGTCATCGGCGGCAGCGTCTGGCTGACCCATTCCATCCCGCCCGGGACCGTTCTGACAACAAAATATGAGACCCAGCTGCATGTTTGACGAGGGGTGTTGAAAACCCTTCTGCATCCGTGTAAAATAACGGTAACAGAACAACGGCTTCCGAGCCTGCTGCGCCTAAGGCAGAACGCTAAGGACGGCAGGCCGAGGGGATTTTCCCCTCCGGGGTCCTGGCGGGAAACCGCAGGGCCTTCCTCATTGAAAAGGATGCAGCAGCAAGCGGCTTTCGGGCCGCCGGTTTTGGTATGATCGCCCTGCTTCCTTTACGGAGGCAGGGCATTTTGTATAGGAGAAACAGCATGAAACTCATTAGAACAGAAGACGCAGTCGGCACTGTCCTGTGCCACGACATGACCCAGATCATTCCCGGGGTCACGAAGGACGCCAGATTCCGCAAAGGGCACATCGTCACGGAGGAGGATATCCCCGTGCTGCTGTCCATGGGCAAGGAGAACCTGTACGTGTTTGAAATGCCGGAGGGGTTCATCCACGAGGATGAGGCCGCGGAGAGGCTCGTCGCAATGTGCCTGGGGCCAAACATGACCCGGGGAGGGGTCAAAGAGGGTAAGATCGAGATCAAGGCGGACGCGGACGGGCTGTTCCTCGTTGACCGCAGACGGCTGGCGCTCGTGAACGGGCAGGACCAGCTGATGATCGCGACCCGCATGGGGAACGTGGCCGTTAAGAGGGGCGATAAGCTGGCCGGCATGCGGGTGATCCCGCTGGTGATCGAAGAGGCGAAGCTGGATGCGGCTGCTGAACTTGTCGGGCCAAAGCCGCTGCTGCGGGTGGTGCCGTTTACCGTGAAAACGGCGGCGGTGATCGTGACCGGCAGTGAAGTCGCCAAAGGCCTGATTGAGGACAAATTCGGTCCGGTCGTGGAGAAAAAGCTGGCCGATTTCGGCGTAGAGACCGTCTTTCGGACGAAATGCGTGGACGACACCGACGTGATACGCACGGCGATCGAGGAAGCGCGCGCGGCAGGGGCAGACGCGATCTTCTGCACCGGCGGCATGAGCGTGGATCCGGACGATAAGACCCCCGGAGCCATTGCGGCCAGCGGGGCGCGCATCGTGACGTACGGCGGAGCGGCACTGCCCGGCGCCATGCTGTGCCTGGGATATTTCGAAGATGGCGTGCCAATTCTGGGGCTGCCGGGCTGCGTGATGTATCACAAGGCGACGATCTTCGACATCGTTCTGCCGCGGGTGCTGGCAGGAGTCGAGGTGACTAAGGCGGAGCTCGCCGAATTGGGGTACGGCGGTCTGTGCCTCGGGTGCAAGGAGTGCCGCTTCCCGGACTGCAGCTTCGGAAAGGGTTGGTAGGAGGAGATCATGGACGCAATTAGCGTGGAAGCAGCGCTGAAAATGATGGAGCAGGCGCTGCCGCTTCCGGGTTTTGAAAACGTTCCCGTACAGGAATGCGCGGGGCGGGTCGCGGCAGCGGACATCGTTTCGCCGATCGATCAGCCTCCGTTTGCCAGGTCGCCATTGGACGGTTTTGCCTTTCGCAGCGAAGATGTCCGCGGTGCGCACCCGGAGAGACCTGCGCGGCTGCAGCAGGTGGGCTACGCGCCGGCAGGGTGCAAAGAGACGTTCGCCGTGGGGCCCGGTCAATGCGTGCGGATCATGACCGGCGGACGGATCCCCGCGGACTGCGACGCCGTAATCGGCATCGAGGACGCGTCATATGCGGACACTTCGGAGTGCGACGGGGCTGCGGCGGTCCTGATCTATAAAGAGATCGGGCACCACCGGAATTACGTGTTTGCAGGCGAGGATTTTGCAAAAGGCGACGTCCTCTGCAGGGCGGGAGAGCGGATCGACGCCGCTTTGGCAGGCTGCCTGGCGGCCGCCGGCTTCGCGGCCGTCCCGGCCCGCCGGCGGCCGCGGGTGGCCATTCTGGCCACCGGCAGCGAGATCGCTGCCCCAGGCAGCCCTCTGGGCTGCGGCAAGATCTACGATTCCAATTCCGTCTATCTGCAGAACCGGCTGCGTGAACTCGGGTTTGACGCGGATGCCGCGGTCTGCGCGGACGATCCCGCACAGCTGAAGGATTTGCTTTCGCGGCGTTTCGGATCCTTTGATCTGATCATCACCACGGGCGGTGTGTCCGTGGGCGACGCGGATCATATGCCGGTGGTGCTTGCGGACCTCGGCGCGAAGGTCCTGTTCCACGGGGTCAGCCTGAAGCCCGGTTCACCCCTGATGCTGGCGGAAAAGGATGAAACGCGGATCCTGTGCCTGTCCGGCAATCCCTACGCCGCGGCGGCGACTTTCGAACTGTTCGCCAGGCCTCTTCTGGCTGCGCTTTCCGCGGATCCTTCCCTGAGGATGGAGGAAGCGGAGGGCGTTCTGGCCGACCCTTTCCCCAAGGGCAGCGCTGCTGCGCGCTATCTGCGGGCGAGGCTGAAAGACGGCCTGCTGTATGTGCCGCAGGGTCACTCCAGCGGCCAGCTGCTGTCCATGGCGGGCTGCAACTGCCTGGCGGAACTGCCCGCCGGTCCCGGCCCGCATCCGGCGGGCGAACTTCTGAACGTCTATCTGATCTGAGAGGTCATCATGGAAACATTCACACACATCAACGAAAACGGCGAAGCCATCATGGTGGACGTGTCCGAAAAGGCCGTTACAAAGCGCGAAGCGCAGGCAGAGGGCATCATTACCGTTGGCGCGAAGGTCCTGCGCCTCCTGAAATGCGGCTCTGGCGAGGAGGGAGGCGTCCTGAACTCGCCGAAGGGCGATGTCCTCGCGGCCGCCCGCATCGCCGGCATCATGGCTGTCAAGAGGACGTCCGACATCATTCCGCTGTGCCATCCGCTCTTTATTTCCAAGGCTTCCGTGGATTTTGAAGTCCTTGAGGAAACCGCTCAGATCCGCGCGGTCTGCACGGTCAAAACGGAAGGCAAGACCGGCGTGGAAATGGAGGCGCTCACCGGCGTATCCGCCGCGCTGCTGACGATCTACGACATGTGCAAGGCGGTCAGCAAGGAGATGGTGCTGTCGGACATCCATCTTGCAGCCAAGTCCGGAGGCCGCTCGGGCGCCTTCGTCTTCGGGCAGGAGGCTGTGCGCGGATGAGCCGTCCAACCACGCCCCAAACACCGCCCGTTTTCGCCATATCCGGAGAAAAGAATTCCGGCAAAACGACGCTGATCGAAGGCGTTACAGCCATCCTGTCTGCGAGAGGGTACCGCATCGCCGTGATCAAACACGATGGCCATTCCTTCGAGCCGGACGTGTCCGGCACCGATACGCGCCGTTTTTACGATGCGGGAGCGGTCGGAACAGCCGTTTTCGACGGGGAAAAATACATGCTCGTGGAGCGGCGGACCGTGGATGAAACGCGGCTGTTCGAAGCGTTTCCGGACGCAGACCTCATCCTGATCGAGGGGCTGAAAGGGTCATCCTACCCCAAGCTTTTTCTGAAAGCCGGCGAATGGCAGAACCCTGCCGAGGTCGCCGCCCTGCTGGAGACCATGCTCGCGAACCGCTGACCCGGCGAAGGCGTACGGATTGCGGCATAATACCGATGGCCTTAGGCCTTCAACCGAAAAGAGAGAACATGACAGACGGTTTTGGACGAACAATCGAATACATGCGCGTCTCTGTCACGGACCGTTGCAACCTGCGCTGCATCCACTGCATGCCTGAAGATTATGCGCCTCTGCAGGCCCATGCGGACATCCTGCGCTATGAGGAGATCACCTCCGTCGCGCGCGAGGCGGCGGATCTGGGGATCCGCAAGATACGCCTGACCGGCGGGGAACCTCTCGTCCGGCCCCAGCTGCATCGGCTTGTGAACCTGCTGAAAGGCATCCCCGGCATCGAGCAGGTCGTGCTCACGACAAACGGGATCCTGCTGAAGGAGCAGCTGCCAGACCTGCTCGCCGCGGGGCTGGACGGGGTCAACCTCAGCCTGAACGCCCTGGA
>JAIKZT010000271.1 GCA_024682015.1 Clostridia bacterium | reverse complement strand
CAGGACCTTTCCGATGCTGCCCGACATGATGATCACAGAGCGGTCGCTTTCCTTAAAGCGGTACGGCCCCGTCTTCATGAGCAGGAGCGCGCCCACGGCCGCCTGCGAATCCGCCTCATTCAGAGCCTTCGCATCAGCCGGCGGAGCCGTTTCGAGGAACTCGATCTCCATCCCCGGATCCGTCGCCGCATAGCGCTTTTTCAGCTTTCCGGCCGTTTCTTCCAGGCAGGCCAAAGCTTTCTGCAGCCCCTTTGCCGGCACGAGGACCTCTGCCAGGCAGCTTTTCAGGATGGGTCTTTCCGACGAACGGATGCGAAGCAGAAGCGCACCGCAGTCCGAGATCCCTTCGAGAAGCAGGCCCATGGCGTTCGCCGCGCAGGCGCTTCCGCGGTCGATGGTGAGCCCGCTGTGCCCGCCGGTGAGGCCTTTCACTTCGATCCGCAGCGCGGTCATCCCTTCCGGCGCGTCGATGCCCGCAAAAGGCTTGACAGCGGCCATCTTGGCGCTGCCGGCGCTGGACACGGCGACGACGTGGCTGTCGCCGCAGTCCATGTTGATCATGCGGCGGGCGCGCAGCTTGCTGCAATCGAACTGCCGTATGCCGTGCAGGCCGATCTCCTCCGTCACCGTAAACAGACACTCCAGTTCGGGATGGGGGATCTCGCTGATGTCCGCGACAGCCAGCATCGCAGCCAGCCCGACACCGTTGTCCGCACCGAGCGTCGTACCTTTTCCGCGGAGCAGTCCGTCCTCTATCTTCATGGGGATGGCGCTGTGTTCAAAGTCGAAGTTTAGCCCAGGCTCACTCGCCCACACCATGTCCATGTGAGCCTGCAGAAGAAGGAGCGGCTCTGCTTCATATCCGGGGCTCGCCGGTACGCGCATGAGCACGTTTCCGGCTTCGTCGGTCTCATAAGCCAGCCCCCGCGCGCGGGCGAACTCCTCCAGAAAGGCGATGAACTGGCCTTCCTTCCGAGATCCGCGCGGCACCTCGCTGACGGCGCCAAACCACTTGAAAAACACCTCCGGCTGAAGTCCCTTCAGCAGATCGTAAGCCATAGAAATACTCCTTTCTCACTCAGTCACGAGTCTTTATCAACTGCAAAAATTGCGCACCATTGCAATTTTTGCACTCAAACACGGGAAAGACGCAGGCCGGCCCCGCCAGCCTTCCTTTGCTGCGGAAGGAGTTTCGTTCTTTTCGCGGAGCCTGCCGCAGCCCTTTCACATAACATATATGCAGAAATCGTGCCAGGCGCACAAAAAAAGGCATATCCCGTCCTGCGGGAAATGCCGGAAACATCTTTACGAGCCCTGCAGCTCGCTCGCGACCGCTCCGCCGAGCACGAGGACCACGCCGACCCAGGAAAGCGCCGTCATGAGTTCGCCCAGGAGCAGCGCGGACAGGAGCACCGCCACGATGGGGTCCAGATAACTGAACAGCGCCACAGTCTGGGCGCGCAGCCCGTCCATGCAGCCGAAATACAGCACGTAGGCCAGGCCCGTATGCACGAGGGCTACGATCATGAGCATCATGGCGCCGCGTCCGTTCAGGCGCAGAGCGGAAACATCCTCCGTAAGCAGCAGGTAAGGCACCATGGTAAAGCCTGAAGCGAACAGCTGCACGAGGGTCTTTTCGTAGGCGTCAACGCCCGAGACCTTCTTGTTCATCAGCACGACCGTTGAGTACAGCACCGCGGCGCCCAGGCCCAGCAGGATGCCCTTCAGTTCCCCCGCGCCGGGCAGGCCGCTTCCCACGACGCCCGTCACGAGCAGCATGCCGAAGAGGCAGACCGCAACGCAGAGAAGCTTTCGGCCATTCAGGCGCTCGCCGAACAGAGCGGCCGACGCAAACGTGACGAACACGGGCATCATGTAATAACAGAGCGTCGCGACTGCCACCGTCGTGTAGTTGTACGCGTCGAACAGCAGGATCCAGTTGAATGCCATGATCGCCCCACTGGCCGCGAACCAGGCGATCTGCCGGCCCGTCATGCCGAAGCGGCCTTTCCTGCCGCGCAGCTTCAGAAACAGCAGCAGAAACAGTCCTCCCGCGATGCCGCGCACCAGCGCCAGCGCCGCCGAAGGCAGCGGAATGAACCGCCGAAAGATGCCTATGGATCCCCAGATCGACATGCTGGCGATGAGCATGGCCATGGAGCGCGAGTTGTTTTCTGTCTTGCCTTGCTGCATGTGAACCTATCGTAATAGTCCCAGAACGAATACGGCGGCGATGGAGCCGATGCCCAGAAGAGCGAACAGGATGACGCCCGGATTCTGCCAGCTGACGCCCCGCTCGCGCGGCGCCAGTTCGTTTTCAGCCGGCGCGAAGGGCACGTAGGGCCACTGCCGCAAAAAC
The DNA here is from genome assembly GCA_024682015.1 of Clostridia bacterium. Lineage (GTDB taxonomy): Bacteria > Bacillota > Clostridia > Peptostreptococcales > Anaerovoracaceae > RUG11894. The sequence continues at coordinate 25 of JAIKZT010000271.1, read as the reverse complement.
AGGATGAAACCGAGGATGAACAGGA
>JAIKZT010000257.1 GCA_024682015.1 Clostridia bacterium | reverse complement strand
CGCTCGTGCCGTATCTGCGGGAATACTGATTCCTTTCGCGCAGAAAAAAGCCGCAGGGCCAGGCAGCCCTGCGGCTTTTGCGTGCGCGGGATAAAGTGCGGCGGGGTTTATTCTTCCTCTTCGTCCGCGGCGTTCAGTTTGCGGGAGAGCGAGGCAGGCGCCACCTGCAGCGCCTTGGCGGCCTTCCGCAGGCTGCCGTATTGCTTGATGTATTGGCGGATGATCATCCGCTCGTAATCGGCGACCATCTCCTTCAGGCTGCGGGTCTCGTTCTCCGGGATGTGCTCCGGAAAGCGGGCTTCCCTGGCTTGGGCCGCGTTGCCCATGGGCTTGGCGCAATCGGCGAGCAGCGCCATGTTGTCGATGACGTCGCCTTCCGTCAGCCAGATCATGCGCTCGACGGTATACTTCAGTTGGCGGATGTTGTCCGGCCAGTCCATTTCGAGCATGGAAGCGAGCACGTCCCAGCCGAAGCGGCTGTGCAGGCCGTAGCTCTGATTGGCCTGATCCAGGAAGAACATGGCAAGGAGCAGGATGTCCTCCCGGCGCCTGCGCAGGGGCGGCACCTGGATCTTCAGGATGCTGATGTAGTAATACAGTTCCTCTGTGAGCCCGGACAGAGCGCCCGGGTCATCCTCGGAGCAGGTATAGGAGCCGATCAGGCGGATGTCGAACTCGGGCTTGCCGCCGCTGACCCTCGGAATGCTGATGGCGGTGAGCAGCTGCCTCTGGATGTTCTGCGGCAGCAGGTTGACGTCGTTGATGAAAAGCGTGCCGCCGTTGGTGCGGCTCAGCAGGCCCTCCTGCCCCGCGGCGGAGCCGAACAGTTCGGCGCCGTAGCGGTCGCTCGAAACGGACAGGGCGTTGAAATACGTATACTGCCGGCCAAACCGGCGGCTGCGGGCATAGGCGTACTGGGCGAAGTGCTCCTTGCCGGTGCCCTTTTCGCCTTCGATCATGATGGGCGCGTCGGACTGGGCCGTGCGGTCGATCAGGTTCAGCTGGCGGATGACACCGGCATTGTCGCTAACGATGTCATCGTGCAGGTATCGCTCCAGCGGCTGGCGCAGGATCGCGAGCCCGTTTTCATGGCTGCAATAGTCGGAAATGATCATGCGGGCTGCCCTTTAGAAGAATACGTCGAGTTCGGAAGTGAGGTGTTCGTAGCGCTTCATGCGCTCCGCCATGCCCTTCTGATCCAGCAGGCCGATGCGGTAGGCGATCAGGTTGATCAGCAACGTGCCGGACGTGAAGGAATCCGACAGATCGTAGGAATGCACGGGGATGACGAAGGAATAGTCGGCCAGCATGGCGAAGGGTGACCGCGCGGAATCCGTGATCGAAACGATGTGAAAACCGTTTTTCTTGAAGGCGCTGGTCGTTACGACGAGCTGCTTGCGGTAGCGCGCGAAGCCGAAGGGGAGGATCAGGGCGGAGCGGTCCAGCGTGGCGATGAAGTCCGCCAGGCTGCAGGTGCGCAGATCGATGTGGGTCGTGCGCACGCCCATGCGGTTGAACATGTAGACCGCGTACTGGGCGTAGGATATGGATCCCAGCAGGACGATCTCCGACGCCGCGGTGATGTCCTCGACGAGGCGGTCAAGTTTCTCGTAGTCGATCTCGTTGAAGAATTCCGTCAGGTTCTGCAGCTCGCAGCGCATCATGTTGTCCGCGATGCTGTGGATGTCCGTGTTGCGGAGCTTGTTGTCCCGCTTTTCGAAGTAGTTCGCCTGGCGCAGAAAAGCCTTGAAATCTATAAAGGTCTCAAAGCCGAGCGCGCTGAAGAACTCCTGCATCTCCTCGGGCGTCGCCTGACAGTCGCTGGAGATCTGTTCCAGCGTGGCAAACGGAACGGAGCCGATGTGAGAGGACATGTAATCGAGTATTTTTTCGGATGCCGGACGAATCTCTTTCTCTTTTAAGTACGATCTGATCTCTGCCTTGTTCATGGATACCTCGTTTTGTTGCATGAATGAAACACGTTACCTTATTATACCCCGGCAGGCTGCCGCAGACCAGTCCGGTTTCGTTTTTCGTCCGCCTTTGCAAGCCTTTTGTTTCTATGCTGCGGCGGCAGGAGTATAATAGAAAGCGGAAAGCGTCGTCAAAACAAGAACCCCGAACGCGAAAGGAGCCCCATGAACTGCGGGTTTTCCGCATCGGGATGAAGGCGGCCATCGACGCCACGAGATAGAGCGCTTGCGGCGGTTTCAAACGAGGAAAGAGAGTACAACGTATGGATTGGACAATGACACTTGACGCGCCGGGCCGGGTGGTCCTCATGCAGGGCAACGAGGCGATCGCGCGCGGCGCGGTGGAGAGCGGCATTCATTTCGCCGCGTCCTACCCCGGCTCGCCGTCGTCGCAGATCCTCGGCATGCTGGGCAAGGTCGCCAAAGAGCGCGATTTCTACGCTCAATGGGCCACGAATGAGGTCTGCGCGTTCCAGGCGTGCCTGGGCACGAGCTTCGCGGGCGCGCGGTCGATCTGCATCGTCAAGCAGAACGGCCTTCTGTGCATCGCGGACGCGCTGTTCTGCGCGGCGCAGCACGGCATCAAAGGAGGCGTGGTCGTGGTCACGAGCGATGACCCGAGCGCGCACTCCAGCACGAACGAGTTCGATTCGCGGCACATGGCCTTGTCAGCGAGCGTGCCGATGCTGGAGCCCACGAACATGCAGGAGGCCAAGGACATGGTGCCCTACGCCTTCGAGATCTCCGAGCGGACGAAGCAGGTCGTCATCATTCGGCTCACGACGCGCGTCTGCCACGGCCGCGGCTCCGTTTCGCTGGGCAAACTGCCCGACCGGCCGCGCAAGCTGGAGGCGGTGGACGAGTGGGACCGCATGGTGTGCGTCAGCTTCCGCCACCAGATCATGCTCGACACGCTCGAGCAGGTCCGAAGCCTGTTCGAGGAGAGCCCCTGCAATCACTATAGCGGCCCTGCGCATCCGGAAAAACTGATCGTGGCGGGCGGCACGGGCTGCCTGTACACGAAGGAGGCGCTGCATCTGCTGGGTGACCCGAAAGACGTCGGCCTGCTGCAGCTCGGCTGCATCTGGCCGCTGCCCGAAAAGCTGATCCTGAGCAAGCTGCGCACGGCGAAGGCGGTCCTGGCGGTCGAGGAGGTCGATCCGTTCCTCGAGGACGCCCTGATGAACCTCGCCGGCCGCGAGCATCTGGACCTGCGCTTTTACGGCCGCCGCGAAGGCACGATCAACCGGGTGAACGAACTCGATCCGGATCACGTATTGCCCGCGGTCAGCGCGTTTACCGGCCTGCCCATGCCGGCTCGCCAGAAGACGAGCGACGCGCCTCTTTTGGACCGCGACCTGAACTTCTGCGCCGGCTGCCCGCACAGGGCGACGTTCTTCGTCCTGAAGCAGGCCATGCGCCGTGAAAAGATGCCCGGCATCGTCGTGGGCGACATCGGCTGCTACTTCATGGCGGGGTCCGAGCCGGGCCAGTACGGCTGGCAGGTGAACAACTGCATGGGATCCGGCATCAACGTGGCCGAAGGCCTCGGGCAGCTGTCCGCGTACGGTATGGACCAGCCCGTCGTGACGATGTGCGGCGACTCCACGTTCTTCCACACCGTGCTGCCGGGCCTGTGCAACGCCAGTTATCACAATTCGAACATGACCCTCATCGTCCTGGACAACTCCGCCACGGCCATGACGGGCTTCCAGCCCCATCCGGGCACGGGCCTTACGGCCATGGGCGACGAGGTGAAGCCCATGTCCATCCGCGCGATCTGTGAGGCCATGAACTGCACTGTCGAAGAAGCCGACCCGTTTGAGATCGAGGAGACGACGGACCTGCTTACGGAGCTGATGCACCGCCCGGGCCTGAAGGTCCTCATCATGAAGCAGCCCTGCGCCACCCTCATGGCCAAGAGCCGCAAGGAGAAAGTGACGGTCTGGGTCGATCAGGACAAGTGCCTCGGCGACGCCTGCGGCTGCGACCGCTTCTGCTCGCGCGTGTGGGGCTGCCCCGGCAACAGCTGGGACTTTAAGGCCGGCAAGGCGACGATCGATCCGGTCAGCTGCGTGGGCTGCGGCGTGTGCGCCAAACTCTGCCCGCAGGGCGCGATCCAGGTGAAGAAGGAGGCGAGATCATGAAAAAACTGTCGTTTGACCCGCTGAACATCGTCATCTGCGGCATCGGCGGCCAGGGCAACGTGCTGGCGGCCGAGCTCGTAGCCAGCGCCATGAACGACCTGGGCTACCGCGTGGCGGAGGGCGAGACATACGGAGCGGCTCAGCGCGGCGGTTCCGTCATGAGCCACGTGCGCGTATCGGCGGACACTGATCTGGGCGTGCTCATCCCCGCGGGAGAGGCGCATTTCATCATCGGCTTTGAGCCCCTCGAGACCCTGCGCATCGCACGGCGCTATGCGAATCCGGGCACGCGCATCATCTACGACCCGCGGCCGGTCTATCCCCAGAGCGTGCTGCGGGGGCGGACGGTCTATCCGGACCTGGACGCCCTGAAGGCCGAGATCGCGAGCCTTTGCGCGGAGGCGATCGAGGTGCCGGCGGCGGACATCGCCATGGAATGCGGCGATTCCCGCGCGGCGAACATCGCGCTGATCGGCGCGTTCAGCTGCCTGCCCGGCGCCCCGCTGGATACCCAGGGGCTGGAGGGCGTTGTGTCGCAGCGGTTCAAAGGCGCCGTGCTGGAACTGAACCGGAAGGTCTTCACGCTTGGCTGTGAAGCGGCAAAGGAGGCGTCAAAATGAGTGAAAGACGCGTAAAAGTCCGGCTGTACGACCCGGAAAAGGGCGTGGACTGGAGCACCGAACTGCCCGCTTCCACGCAGCTGCAGTCCCTCACGGAGCTGCTTTACGAACAGAAACTGGTGCCCCCCCAGCGCATCGGTTACGGATACGTTGCGAAGGGTCACCTCTGCAACAACAGGTTTACCCTGGCGGCGTACATGCCAGAAGATGCGGACGAAATCGAACTGCGCATCTTCGCATACCCGCAGGTCCTGCAAGGGTAGGAAGGAGGAGAGACGATGCTGAGTACATTTGCACTCGATACGCAGGTGCTTCAGAAGGATCTCTGCACCTCCTGCGGCGCCTGTCAGGGGATGTGCCCCTACTGGAGTTCCTGGAACGGCCGCACGGTCTGGCTGTTCGACTGCGACCGCGAAAACGGCCGCTGCCAGGCGTTCTGCCCGCGCATGCCCTTCGACGAAGAGGCGCTCCGCGCGAAGTTCTTTGACCCCTCCCAGGCCGACCCGGACATCGGGCCCTGCCGGGGGCTGTACCTCGTGCGCTCTGCCGATCCCTCGGATCGGGAAGGCGCCCAGCATGGCGGGACCGTTACGGCGCTGCTGAAGCTGGCGCTGTCCGAAGGCCTGATCGACGCGGCGGTCTTAAACCGCATGGAAGGGGAGGATCCGGCAGGATTCCTGGCGACGTCCGAAGCGGATATCCTGGCCTGCCGCGGCAGCTCTTTCCGCATTGCGCCGACGCTGGCGGTGCTGAACAGGGCACTGAAAGAGGACGAATATAAAAAGATCGCCGTCGTCGGCACGGCCTGCAAGACGCTGGCGACGTATAAGATGCGCAGCAAGCCCTTCCCGGACAGAGACAACAACGCGGACAACATCGCGCTGGTCATCGGCCTGTTCTGCGGCTGGGGCCTGGACTGGGACGGCCTGAAGGCCCTGGCGGCGAAATACGTGCCGCTGGAGGACATCGCGCACATGGACATCCCGCCCAGCAAGTACCACAGCCTGGTGATCCGCCGCAGGGACGGCGCCGAGGTGTCCGTGGATCTGGACGAGGTCACCCCGCTCGTGCGGCCTGCCTGCAAGGCCTGCGCCGACATGACGGCTGAATTCGCCGACATCTCCGTGGGTTCCGGGCGCTCCGCCGACGGCTGGGATGTGGATAAGGGCTGGAACGAACTGATCGTGCGCTCCGAAAAGGGCGAAAAGCTGTTGCAGCTCGCCCGGGAGAAGGGCGCGCTGGAGTTCAAGGAGCTGCCCGAAGGCGCCCTGGCCAAGCTGAAGCGCGCCGCGGCCGGCAAGCGGTCAAAAGCCGCAAGATAGTCAGCAAGCCGGCAATGCAGAATATCTGGCCTGGTGATATGATGAATGTGATATCGTATCGCCAGGCCTTCTTTTAAGTCAGGAGAGTGGAAGTATGAAATTAGTCGTAGTCGGCGGCGTTGCGGGCGGCGCTTCGGCAGCAGCGCGCGTGCGCAGGCTGGATGAAAAGGCCCAGATCGTCGTGTTTGAGCGGGGCGCGGACGTCTCGTATTCCAACTGTTCGCTGCCGTATTACCTGGGCGGGCTCGTGGATTCCTCCGACAAGCTCGTCCTGATGACTCCGCAGCAGTTCAAAAATGAGCACAATATAGACGTGCGCACCGAAAGCGAGGTCCTTTCGATCCACCGCGACCGGAAGACCGTTTCCGTTAAAAATCTGCGGACGGGCGAGACCTACGAGGAAAGCTACGACAAGCTGGTGCTTTCCCCCGGCGCGTCGCCCATCATGCCCAAAAGCATCAAGGGCATAGACCGTCCCAACGTGTTCTCCGTCAGAAATGTCGAGGACATCGTGAAGATCAGCCGCTTCCTGAACGGTGAGGCGGTCCGGAACGTCGTCGTCGTGGGCGGCGGCTTCATCGGCGTGGAGGTGGCCGAAAACCTGAAGAAGGACGGCAAGGCCGTTACGATCGTCGAGGGCCTGAGCCAGATCCTGGCTCCTTTCGATACCGACATGGTGCAGATCCTGCAGAAGGAGCTGTACGACAACGGCGTGGGCCTGCGCCTGGGCAGCACGCTCACGGCCATCGAGGACGGCTGCGCGGTCTGTTCCAAGGACGGCGAGACTTTTGAAGTGCCGGCGGACGCGGTCATCATGTCCATCGGCGTGTCGCCGGAGACGAAGTTGGCGACGGAGGCCGGCCTGTCCACCGGCGTTACGCGCGGCATCAGGGTGAACGCGCATATGCAGACGGATGACCCGGACATCTACGCCGTGGGAGACGCGGTGGAGACGGTCAACGCGCTCACCGGGCAGCCCGGAAGGCTGGCGCTCGCCGGACCCGCCCAATGGCAGGCGCGGGCGGCCGCAAACCACATCTGCGGCATGGACAGTTCCTACAAGGGCTTCATCGGGTCCTCCTGCATCCGCGTGTTCGGCCTGAACGCGGCTTCCACGGGGCTGAACGAGAAGACGGCTTCGGCGGCGGGGCTTTCGTTCGACTATGTGAACGTCTACCCGTACGATAGGGTCAAGATCATGCCCGAGGCTTCCCCGCTGGCGTTCAAACTGGTATACTCCGTGCCGGACGGGAAGATCCTGGGCGCGCAGGCCATCGGCAAGGGGGACGCCACGAAGCGCGTGGACGTCATCGCGGCGCTCATCTCCCAGGGCTGCACGATCTACGACCTCATCGAGGTGGAGCACTGCTACGCGCCGCTGTTCTCCACGGCCAAGGACGTGGTCCACATGGCTGCGCTCACCGCGGAGAACCTGCTGGCTGGGCGTTTCCGCCAGGTCCACGTGAGCGACGTCCGGGCGCTGGCCGAGAGCGGCGCCTGCATCATCGACGTGCGCGAGTCCTGGGAATACGAGCTGTCCCACATCAAGGGCGCGAAAAATATCCCGCTGTCCGAGCTCCGCGAACACCTGGACGAGATCCCCAGGGACGTTCCCGTCTACGTGCACTGCCGCAGCAGCCAGCGGTCCTATTACGCCTGCTGCTGCCTGCAGGGACAGGGGTTCGACAACGTGGTCAACCTGAGCGGTTCCTTCCTCGGGCTGTGCCTGCACGAGTACTTCGAGGACAAGACCACCGGCCGCGAACCCATCGTAACGGGGTACAATTTCAACTGATCTAGCGCTTTGCGCAAGAAAAGACCCGGCTTCGGAAGCCTCCGAGGCCGGGTCTTGAATTATCTTGACAGATCACTTGCCGCACTGGCGTATCATGGCCAGCTGCAGCCCCGCGCCCTTCATGGAAAAGTTGACGTTCAGGGCCGTGCGGACGTCCTCGATGTACGTCTCCAGCAGCGGATAATCCGTGGTCATGCCGGAGCGGAGATGCGGCGAGATGGCGTCGCTGCGGAAATTGAGCGATGCCATGTGCGCGAAGATGTTATTCTCCGGGGTCAGGCTGTATTTGATGACGGAATACGTGCCCGGCTTCAGGTTGATGCTGACGCCCAGGTTCAGTTCGTCCCGGAAGTCGTCGATCATGTGCTTTACGTCCAGGCGGTCCATCTCCTTCTGGCACAGTTCCTTCAGGGCGTCGCTGCAGTTGTGGGCGACGACTGCGAACGCCGGCCGGCCTTCCCGCAGCGTGCGCAGGATGAGGCACCGGCTGCTCTGGGCGATCACGTCTCCTTTGAGCCGCGACAGGGCGGAATAGACGAAGAAGGAAGGCTTTTTGATGCCTCCCGCGGTGAGCGGCGAGGGCAGGCCCTGCAGGATCTCTCCGGAAGGGCTGTCCGCATCGCGCAGGTAGACCTCCGCGGGCAGATCCCGGTTTTTCGTCAGCTGATCCACGAGCCATGAAGGATAGACGATGGAATCGCGGGCGTAGACTCCCGGGCTTTTGCGGGGCCTCAAGGCGGCCGGGTCACCCTTTTCCGCGGCAAAACCAACGGCCTGGAGCGTTTGCAGGCGCTTGGTGGCCGCTTCCTTGTCCTTGCCCTCCAGCAGGATCACCTTCGTCGGCGCCAGGCTGCTGAGCCCTTCGAACAGCCCCGTGCCCAGCGCGAGGAAGTCCGCGGGCTCCACGATTACGTGCAGCCGCCGGCCGAAGTGGTGCAGGGGTTTGGCGTCGGCGTCCACCTCCATCTCGAGGCTGACGCTGCTGACGATGTTTTCGGTCGCCTGGTGCGGGTCATACAGCGCGTAGGATTCCCGCAGGAGGGAGATCGCCCGCGCCTGTGGCAGCTCCTGGAACACGGCGGGATGGAGGTCGCTCTTGATGGCGCTGCTGTAGATCTCGCGGTGTTTCTGCGGATCGTGACCGAACCATTTCGTGAAATATTTGCGGTAATACGCGGTCGTGGAGAAGCCGACCTCCCCGGCGATCTGGCTGACCTTGCGATCGCTTCCCAGCAGGCGGCCCTCCGACATCTCCACGCGGGCGAAGCACAGGAACTCCCGGAAGTTCATGCCCGTGAAGTCCTTGATGAGGTGCGAGATGTAGTAGGTGCTGAGGTGCTCCATGTCGCTTAAGTCCTGGAGCGTGATGTTGCTGGCGTAGTTCTGGTATAGGTACTGGCAGATGCGGCTGATCCGCTCCACGGCCAGCTCGTTGCTGCGGTCAAAGCCCACCACCATGTCCTTGTCGAACGCGAACAGGTTGAAATACTTGTTCAGGTGCTTGATGACGTCCACCATCAGGTACAGGCATTCGCTCTTGTAATTGAAATCCTTCTGCTCGTTCTTCAGCAGAAGCTTCAGGAGCAGTTCGCGGAGCTTTTCGTAGCGCTTGTCGCTGCGTTTGCGGGAATATGTCCGGTAGCAGGCCTTGGAGAGATCGGGAAAATAATGGGACAGATCCTTCGTGCGCACGTGGATCTGGGCGATAACGTTGTTTGGGGACACCGCGCGCATGCCGTGCACTTCGTTGCCGGAATTCGTGAAGACGTCGCCCGCGCGCAGGCGGTAGGTATAGTAGCCGTTCTTCAGTTCGATCTCGCCCCGCAATACGTAGACGAGCTCGATGTCCGGATGATAGTGCAGAGGGTCTTCCTCCAGCGTCGCGATGTTGATGTGGATGGGGTAGTCGTTCGGGTAGTAAAGTCGTTCGAGAAGCATGGGAACTTACCTCCAAAATTATCATATCACAGCAAAACGATAAATCGCAAGAAAGTTTCATTTGATAGCAACAATCGTATTGCGGGTCCATTTTCCGTTCAAGTATAATACAATCAGAAAATAGTCCTAAACGTTGAAATATGCATAGATTCGGGCCGTTCAGGCCTTGAAGGAGCGAGAAAGAGGAGGAACACCCATGCAATTAAGCGACCGCCTTCTGAAGATGAGAAACAAGCTCTGGGACACACGCCCCTGCATCACCGCGGAGCGCCTCGTCCTGGCTACGGAGGCGTATCAGAAGTTTGCCGGCGAGAACATCCCCGAGTTCCGCGCGAAAGTCGTCAATTACATCATGGAGCGGATGACCCCGCTCATCATGGAGAACGAGCTCATCGTCGGAACCGCCACGAACAAATATCGCGGCGCCAACCTGCACCCGGAATTCCAGTCCAGCACGCAGTTCTATCTGAAGGAGCTGGATGAGTTCCCCGTCCGCACGAAGGACCCGTACGACATCTCCCCGGAAGACCGGGAGACCATCCTGAAGTACCTTCCGTACTGGGAAGGCAAGGCCATGCAGGACATCGCCCGTCCCGCGCTGCCCACGCATACCGTGGAGTGCATGGCGGACGACATCATCACGGTGGGGCTTACGAACGGCGTCTCCGGCGAAACGACCTGCGATCACGAGAAGCTGCTCACCGTCGGCCTGAAGGGCTACATGGAGGAATGCCAGGCGAACATCGACGCCACGATCCCCGCCTGCCAGCTCGACGAAGAGAAGATCAATTACTGGAGGGCCTGCATCATCCAGTGCCAAGGCCTCATCACCTACGCCCACAGGATGGCGGACGAAGCGGAGCGCCAGGCGGCTGCCTGTGCAGACGAGAAGAGAAAGCAGGAGCTGCTCACCATCGCGAAGAACTGCAGATGGGTCCCCGAAAACCCGCCGCGGACCTTCATGGAAGCGTTGCAGATGATCTGGTTCGCCCACGTCTACTTCCACATCGAAGTCTGCACCACGGCCAACGGTTTCGGCCGTTTCGACCAGTACATGTGGCCGTATTACAAGAAGGACGTCATCGACGAGAAGAACATCACGGAGGAAGAGGCCTTCGAGATGCTGGCCTGCCTGTACCTGAAGGCCTGCGAGGTCTACGAGGTGCGCGACCAC
>JAIKZT010000251.1 GCA_024682015.1 Clostridia bacterium | reverse complement strand
CAGGACGAGTACACCATGCACCAGTTCGACTACTTCGAGGAGTGCAGCGAACTGCTGCTGGCCGCTCACGACCGCCCTCAACCAGACGGGGCTCTTCCCGGCCATGGTCACGAACCTGGCGGGCATCGGCGAAGAGACCGGCGACCTGCAGGACATGCTCGCGAAGACGGCGGACTATTACGACGAGGAAGTCGACGCGGCCACGCAGCGCATGCTGGCGCTGCTCGAACCGATGGTCATCCTGTTCATGGCCGGGTTCGTGGCGATCATCGTGTTCTCCATCTTCCTTATAGTAGATGTTCGTCATGTTGCTGGCGCACAGCTGCAGGGCGTTTGTGAGGGTCAGGCCGGACCCCAATAACAGCGATAACGTTCTGCAAAAAACAGCGCTCTCGCGTTTGGGGATGAAACTGCGCGAAAACGGGAGCTTTCTCGTGATCGCGCCGAAAAAGTGCTTGCCCTGGCTCGTCTTACCGAAGACGATGCCTCCGAGGATCAGCCCCAGGATGACGAGCGCCATCAGCCACCACCAGCGGGCGAAGAAGCCCGACACCGCCATGACGCCCCTCGTAAGGGCCGGCAGCTCCGCGCCCATCGCCTCGAAGTTCGTGAGGAAGCGCGGAATGATGCGGGTCATCATGACGAACAGCACGATGATCATGACCACGATCAGCACGATCGGGTAGATCATGACGCGCAGCGCCGAATTCTTCGTCTTCTGAGCCCGGTCGAAGTAGATCTCCATCTGCTTGAACGAGGACTCGAGGTTACCGGATTCTTCGCCGGCCGCCACCATGTTGACGAGCATGCTGTTGAAGATCCGGGGGAACTTCGCCATGGAGGACGCCAGCGTCTGGCCCTTCTCCACGTCCGCCTGCATGCTGCGGATGGCGTCGCGCAGTTTTTTATTGTCCGTCTGCTGCGCGAGCATGGACAGGACCTCGGAGACATGCACGCCCGCCTTCAGGATCGACACGAACTGCCGGCAGAAGACCGCCAGGTGCTTGGCCCGCGGATTGCCCAGGAAGGGGATGGAGATCTCCTTGTTGAGCGTGGTCTGAGGGACGAAATCCAAGATAGCATAGCCGGCGTTCCGCAGGGAGGCTTTGCCGGCCTCGGCGGAAGAAGCCTCTATGCTTCCCTTGATGGTCTTTCCGGTTTTCGTGATCGCTCTATAGTTATAAGCCGGCAATGACTTTCTCCTGCTCGTTTGCGCACACTTTCACGGTACTATTATACACAGTTTGGTATGTTGTAGTGTTGCAGAATTGTTACAAACCTGCCCATTCGCCTGATTTGAGCACGGTTTTACCAATATGTCACATCTCGTGCCGCGTCTTGCCGAGCGTCTGTTCGAGCAGCGCCGCGTTGTTGGCGACGGGCAGCGCGTCTTCGAGGCGGATCTCCCGGGCGCGGATGAGCCCCATCAGCGCGTCGTCGAGCAGCTGCATGCCGTATCTTCTGGACGTCTGGATGGTGCCCGTGATCTGGAATTCCTTGTTCTGATTGATGAGGCCGCGGATGGCCGGCGTCGCGATCATGATCTCGTGCGCCGCAATGCGGCCGCCCCGGATGCGGGGGACGAGCGCCTGGCACACGACGCATTCGAGCACCTGCGCCAGCTGGATGCGGATCTGCTCCTGCTGATCCACCGGGAAGTTGTTGACGATGCGGGAAACGGTCTCCGCCGCGCTCTTCGTGTGCAGCGTGGCGAACACGAGGTGACCCGTCTCCGCGGCCATGATGGCCGTCTCCATGGTCTCCTGATCGCGCATTTCGCCCACGAGGATGACGTCCGGATCCTGCCGCAGGGAGGCGCGCAGGCCCCTCGCGAAACTCTTCGTGTCCGAGCCGATCTCGCGCTGGTCGATGATGCTGAGATCGTTTTCGTACAGGTACTCGATCGGAGATTCCAGCGTGATGACGTGCCGCTTATAGTGACGGTTGATGTGGTCGAGCAGAGTCGCCAGCGTCGTGGATTTGCCCGAACCCGTGGGGCCGGTGATCAGCACGAGGCCTCTGGGCTTATCGGCCTGCTGCACGATGACGGAAGGCACCTGCAGTTCCTCGGCCGTTGGCACGCGCATGGGCAAAAGGCGCAGCGCCGCGGACGGGTGACCCTTCTGCTTGAAAATGTTGCAGCGGAAGCGCGCCAGATCGTTATAGCTGACCGCGAAGTCGGACTCGCCGTTCGCGCGCAGCTCGCTCAGGTGCTCTTCGTCCGCCAGCAGTTCGATGCAGTGCATGATCTCGGCATCGCCTAAAGGAGGCAGATCCTCCTTGGTGAGCACGCCGTCGATGCGCACGGTCGGAGGCAGCCCGTAGGTGAGATGTATGTCGGAGGCCTTCAGACCCGCCGCTTTC
>JAIKZT010000245.1 GCA_024682015.1 Clostridia bacterium | reverse complement strand
TGTGCATGATTATGGCAACGTGGATCAGGAAGAAGTGTGGACCGCCGCGACACGCGATGTACCGATCCTCAAGACTTTCTGCGAAAGGCTGTTGAAACAGGAATAGAATGTGCGGCAAATCCGTGTAAATATCGCTGTGCCGAATGCCTGAAACCGTTGGTATGACTGGATTTTGAAAATTATACTATCAGCACGCTCCGACCATCAGTCCTCCGGAGGACGCTGTTCCTCCGGAGGCTTTCTATTGTGCGGGACCTGGACCCGCGGCCGTCAGGCGGAAAGGGCGTGGTCAGAGTGTGGCTGCAGAATACCGGGACGGTGAGACGAAATGATTATCAATACCGGACAGAGGACCGATATCCCCGCCTTCTATGCGGAGTGGTTTGCAAACAGGCTGAAGGAAGGCTTCGTCTGCGTCCGCAACCCCTATGATCCGAAGCAGGTCAGCCGTTATCGCCTGGATCCCTCCGTGGTGGACGTCATCGGCTTCTGCACCAAGAATCCCGCGCCCATGTTTCCGCACATGGATCTGCTGAAGGATTACGGTCAGTACTGGTACGTCACCATCACCCCTTACGGGCGGGACATCGAGCCGAACGTGCCTGACAAGCACCGTCTCCTTGACGACTTCAAAAGGCTTTCGGATATGGTCGGCCTGAATTCCATCGGCTGGCGGTACGACCCGATCTTCGTTTCGGAGCGGTACACGACGGACTACCATATCCGCGCTTTCGGCCAGATGGCTGCCGCGCTGGACGGATACACAGAAACCGCGGTGATCAGCTTTATCGATCTTTACCCGAAGGTCAGACGAAACTTCCCGGAAGCACGGGAGGTCACGAAAGAACAGCGCCTGGCGCTGGGCAGGGAACTGATCCGGATCGCCTCAGACCACGGAATGACGGTCAGGCCCTGCGCAGAGGGGGACGAGCTTGCCCCCTTCGGCGCCGACTGCGGCGGCTGTATGCGGATCAGCGACTATGAAAAGGCTGTCGGCAGGCGGCTGAACGCGCCGAAACGGAAGGGCGCGCGAGCGGAGTGCGCGTGTTACCTCGCCTGTGACATCGGCGCTTACAACAGCTGCAGGCATCTGTGCAAATACTGCTACGCCAACGCGGAAGCGGAAAAGGTGTTGGCGCTGAGCCGCCTGCATGATCCCGGATCGCCGTTCCTGATCGGCAATTACCGGGAAGGCGACAGGATCCACGACGTTCCGCAACAGTCATGGATCGACTGGCAGACAAGTCTGCCCTTCGATCCATAAGCGGAAAAGAAGCTTGACCGGATGAAAAGGAGGCTGTCCCGATCCCTGCCCTTCCGGATGAACAGCCGGTATACCGTTCCCTGAAGCGGGAGCGCCGGGGCGCGGAAGGCGTCAGTCTCCGAGTCGCGGGCCGGGCTGCGAAGGCTTCCGCCCGCGCCGGGCAGTCATCACCGATGCAGGGGGATAGCCGCCCGGCTTTTGTTTATTCAAGCTTCGGAGCATACTCCCCCGCCCCGCGTCCGCCCCCGCCCCCATTCCCCCGGGACCGCAGGAGGCTGAAAAAAAGCTTATGGAAATGAACAGTATTGTTGACTGCAGGAGGAAGCATAGATATAATATAATTGAACATATGCAGGCATCATCGATCCGCCCGGAGCGCCCGGCAGCAGACCGGCTTCTCCGGGGAATAAGGAGGTACCTATGAAGAAAGGCAAGCGGTTTCTGCATCGCGTCGTCAGTACGCTGCTCACAGCGCTGCTGCTCGTCTCCCTCGTCCCCGCGGACACATGGGCGACGGTGGACTATGAGGAGGAGACTTACGAGTGGAACGGCGAGGAACGGACGGCACTGATCTATGAGTGCCCGGATTGCGGCGCGGGTCTCAAGGTGATCCACGAGGACGGAGGAGACCCGAACCCCGACCTTTTCGATTATGTTTACTGCGACGAGTGCGGGCTGTGTTTCGACTGTGCGAGGGAGCATACGCACTGCAGAGACTGCGGCGAGTGCATGGCGAACAACAGCAGTGACTTCTGTCTGGAATGCCATAAGTGCAGAACCTGCTGGACGATCGACCAGCACTGTCCGAATTGCTACGAACATGATACGGAGCGGTGCAGCCAGTGCAGCTATAATGTGTGCTATGATTGTCATGACCAGCACAACGCCTGGTGCCCATTCTGCGGATCCTGTCTCTATGCCGCCTTTGATGCGGGCGAAATATGCCATTCCGGGGGAGGTCACTGCACCGATTGCTGCGTGGTATGCGAAGACTGCGAGCTCTGCTTTGCCATTGCCTCCAATGAAGTGGATCCCGCGGAATTCTGCACAAACTGCGGCCTGTGCATGGAATGCGCCATTGAGGATAAGCTGCACTGCCCGGAGTGCCACACCTGCTTCAGCGACACGTCATGCTGTGAAGCATCCGGGTTGTGCCTTGACTGCTGCCGCGACCACGGAAATCACTGCCCGGAATGCGATGATCACGTGGGAAAGGGCGGGGACTGGTGTCCCACGGACCCGGAGGCCCACTGCCTGAAATGCGCTGAAAAAGAACCGGGGATCTGCGAGATCTGCGGCGAGTGCATGAAATGCGCAGAGCTGGAAAAATGCGAAGACTGCGGCTTCTGCGAGAGCTGCTGCCTGGAGGCCTCCGAGATGGCCGGCTGCGGATGCGGCCTCTGCGTGGATAACGCCGATTTTGAAGACCCGGCGCATTGCTGTGCGGGCTGCGGTGAGGCCTTCTCCTGCGTGGAGGAATTCTGCGATGACTGCGGTCTCTGCCTGGACTGCTGCCTGGCGGCCTCCGAGGATGCCGGCTGCGTATGCGGCATCTGCGTGGAAAGCGCCGATTTTGAGGATGATTCGGAGCATATGTGCTCAAACTGCGGCGGCTTCACCTGCGTAAACGGTGAGCTCTGCGATTACTGCGGCTATTGCGAGGTATGCTGCCTGGAGGCCTCCGAGGCCGCGGGCTGCGCGTGCGGCCTCTGCGTGGAAGACGCAGCCTTCTCCGAGCCGGAGCATCTCTGCGAAAACTGCGAAACGGCTCTCTCCTGCACGACGGAGTTCTGCGGCGACTGCGGCTATTGCGTGGATTGCTGCAAATATGAAACGCTGCAGATGGGCTGCACCCACGAGATCTGCATTGAGTCCTCCGCCTGGAGTAAGCACTACTGCGACAGCTGCGGGGCCTGCAAGGAGAGCTGCGACTGCGGTCAGGATTGCTGCGAGGTCTCCGAATACAGCTACGAGCGCTCCGCTTCCTACATCCTGGGAAGCATCATATCCCAGCCCCGGAACGCGGGCGCCTACGTCTCCAACGGCAGCAACGACGATTATCTGCACACGAATCAGATAACCTTCAACGTGCAGGTGTTCGGCGATCCCAACGAACTCTACTACCAGTGGTACCGGAAGGACGGCCCGGAGGGGACCCCGGAAAAGCTGACGGACGAGGCGGCGGGAGACGAGGAATACTGGGGCAGGAACGACGCCATCACCAGCGGGGCGACGGCGCAGACGCTGAGGACCTACGTCCCCGCGGACGCCTGCGTGAAGGAGTATTCCTATTTCTGCGAGATCACCGACCGGTACGGGAACCTTCTCTCCCGGACCAGGGAGGCGAAGCTGAGGGCGCGCCACCGGTATGAATGGGTGCCTGCGGATAACAGCGGCGGGCATATCTACCGCTGCGTGGGCTGTGAGGCTCTGGGCAAGTTCGGGGACGAGGTGCGGGAGCATGAGTTCACGGAGCGGCGGATCCTGGTTTACCCCACGGAGACCGAATCCGGGCTCCTGGGGAACCGCTGCCAGGTCTGCGGATATGAGACCGGCGACGTGATCCCTCCCCTGGGCAAGCATGATAAGCACATCTTCCAGTATTACAACACCAGCCGGGAGCACTGGTGCGAGTGCGTATGCGGAAAGCAGATCAACGCCCGGAGCGAGCACAGCTGGGGCGACTGGATCCTGGACAAGCCGGCCACGGAAAAGGCCAAGGGCAGCAAGCACCGCGTCTGCCTGGTCTGCCATTACCGTCAGGACGCCGTGCTGCAGAAAAAGCGCCACGCCCACGGTTCCTTCTACAGCGGGGACGAATATGACCACAGCTTCCACAGCATGAATCCAAGACAGCACGGAAGGATCTGCGACGATCCGGAAT
>JAIKZT010000197.1 GCA_024682015.1 Clostridia bacterium | reverse complement strand
GCTCACCATGGCGGCGAATTACCTGACCATGTACCTGTGCTTCGAGTTCATGACGCTCCTGTCCATGCCCATGGTGCTGCAGGACGGCACGCCCGAGGCGATCGCGGCGGCGCGCAAGTACCTGTTCTACTCGATCTTCGGTGCGACGCTGGGCCTTCTGGGCATGTTCTTCGCCAATCTCTACGGCACGACCCTGGCGTTCCAAACCGGCGGCGTGCTTGACCCGGCCAGATACGCCGGCAAGGAAAGCGTGCTGCTCGTCGTCTGCTTCCTGTCCATCGCGGGCTTCGGCGCCAAAGCGGGCCTGTTCCCGCTGCACGCGTGGCTTCCGACGGCTCACCCCGTGGCCCCGGCGCCGGCATCCGCCGTGCTGTCGGGCGTCATCACGAAGGCGGGCGTGCTGTGCATCATCCGCCTGCTGTACCAGATCTGGGGACCCGCCTTCCTGCGCGGCACCTGGGTGCAGTACGCGCTCATCGGCCTCGCCCTCGTCACCGTGTTCATGGGCTCCATGATGGCCTACGGCGAGGACCTGTTCAAGAGGAGGCTGGCCTATTCGACCGTCAGCCAGGTGAGCTACGTGCTGACCGGCCTGTTCATGATGAACGCCTCCGGCGTGCTGGGCGGCCTGCTGCACGCAGCGTATCACAGCATCATCAAGGACGGCCTGTTCATGGTCGCCGGCGCCATCATCTTCACGAATCACAAGGAATACGTCTCGCAGCTGCGCGGCATGGGCAAAAAGATGCCCGTCACGTACGCGTGCTTTACGCTGTTTTCGCTGGGCCTCATCGGCATCCCGCCGTTCGCCGGCTTTTTGTCCAAGTGGTACCTGGCGGAAGGCTCGCTGAACGCCGGCCTGCCCGTCGTAGCGTGGCTGGCGCCCGCGGTGCTGCTGCTGTCCGCGCTGCTGACGGCCGGCTACCTGCTGCCCATCTGCATCTCCGGCTTCTTCCCCGGCGAGGACGCGCCCGAAGCGGAAGGCAAGGAGGCGCCGCGGCAGATGCTGCTGCCCATCGTCATCCTGGCCGCTGCGACCGTCGTCTTCGGCGTGTTTGCGGGGCTTCTGGCTGACCCGCTCAAAATCATCGCACAGAACCTGCTGTAGGAGGACTCTTCGCCGATGACAGGCGCATCCATCCTCATTTCCATACTGCTGCCGTGTGTCGGCGGGGTGCTGCTGCCCCTGCTGGATTTTAAAGCGCGCCGGGTGCGGGAGCTCTACGTCATGGCGGTCGTGTGCGCGACGTCCGCATTCGCCCTCTGCGCGGCGCTCGGCGGACAGGAAGCGGAGTACGTGCTGTATCACCTGACCTCCACCATCGACATCGCGTTCCGCGTCGACCGCTTCGGCGGCGTGTTCGTGTTGCTCGTGTCCGTGCTGTGGCCGCTGGCCACGCTGTACGCGTTCGACTACATGCGGGAGTTCTTCCAGCGCAACAAGTTCTTCTGCTACTACACCATGAGCTTCGGCATCACGCTGGGCATCGCGTATTCGGCCAACCTCATCACGATGTACCTGTTCTACGAGATGCTCACGCTCATCACGCTGCCGCTCATCACCCACGACGGCACGCAGGAGGCGAAGGTGGCCGGGGTCAAGTACCTCGTGTACTCCATCGGCGGCGCCACGGCGGCCTTCATCGGCATGATCATGGTGCTGACCCACGGCGGTTCGCTGGATTTCACGGTCATCGGCCTGGGCAGCGCCGTAAACGAGGCGACCCGCCCGGTGTTCGACGTGGCCTTCCTGTTCATGTTCTTCGGCTTCGGCGTGAAGGCGGCCATCGTGCCGCTGCACGGCTGGCTGCCCACGGCAGGCGTCGCGCCGACGCCCGTCACGGCGCTGCTGCACGCGGTAGCCGTGGTGAAATCCGGCGTGTTCGCCATCGGGCGCGTCGCTTACTATACCTACGATGCGGGGTATCTGGCAGGGTCACTCGTGCAGCAGATCGGCCTTTTGTTCGCCGGCTGCACCATCATCTACGCGGCGGCCATGGCCTGGAAGGAGCTGCACTTCAAGAAGCGCCTGGCGTACTCCACGATCTCGAACCTGTCGTACATCGTGTTCGCCTTTATGCTGATGACCCCTCAGGGGCTGACTGCGGGCCTTCTGCACATGATATTCCACGGGCTGATGAAGATCACGCTGTTCTTCGTGGCCGGCGCGGTGATGAAGCAGACGGGGCGCGTGTACGTGACGGAGCTGCGGGGCTTCGGCCGGCGCATGCCCGTGACGTTCGCGGTGTTCACCGTTGCTTCCCTGGCGCTGCTGGGCACGCCGCCACTGTGCGGCTTTCTCAGCAAGTTCGACATCGCGGAAGCGGCGGCCATGCAGGGAAGCGGCCTGGCTTATTTCGGCATCGGCGCCATCCTGCTGGCGGCGGTGTTCACGGCGGCCTACCTGCTGACGATCGCCGTGCGCGCGTATTTTCCAACAAAGGATTTCAACTACAGGACGATCGATGACGTGGAGGACCCGAGCCTCTACATGCTCGTGCCGCTCGTCATCCTCGCGTGCGCCGTCGTCCTGCCGGGCCTGTTCCCGGAGGCTCTGCGCGCGTTCATCAGCGGCGCCCTGCCGGAGGCGTTCCCGGCATTGTATTAGAAAATCAACGGAAAGGAGGGAAAACCATGGATCTGTGCGGATTCACCATGAGCTTCACGAGCCGGGGCATCCACGGGCTCTACGCCTGCATGGCCTGCTTCATGTGGCTGGTTTCCCTCGCCTTTTCGCGGGAATACATGGCGCATTACAAGCACAAGGCGCAGTATTACGCCTTCATGCTCGCCACGTTCGGTGCGACGGTCGGGGTGTTCCTGTCCGCGGACCTTCTGACGACGTTCGTGTTCTTCGAGATCATGTCGTTCACGTCGTACGTGCTCGTGATCCACGACGAATCCAAGGGTGCCATGCGGGCCGGGGAGACGTACCTGGCCGTGGCCGTCATCGGCGGCATGGTGATGCTGATGGGCCTGTTCCTGCTGCAGTCCATCGCGGGGACGCTGGCCATCGCGGAATTGCCGGAGGCTCTGGCGCCCCATGCGGGCAGCGGCCGGTTGTATGCGGCGGCTATCTGCATGCTGTTTGGATTTGGCGCGAAGGCGGGCCTGTTCCCGCTGCACATCTGGCTGCCGAAGGCGCATCCGGTCGCTCCGGCGCCTGCATCCGCGCTGCTGTCTGGCATCCTCACGAAGGCCGGCATCTACGGCATGATCATCATCAGCTGCTACATGCTGTCGGGCGACGCGGCCTGGGCTGCGGCGATCCTGGCTTTGGGCGGGGTCACGATGTTCCTGGGCGCGTTCCTGGCGGTGCTGTCGAACAACCTGAAGAAGACGCTGGCCTGCTCGTCCGTGTCGCAGATCGGCTTCATCACGGTGGGCATCGGCATGGCGTGCCTCACGGCGGGTGCGAGCGAGATGGCCTCGAAGGGCACCGTGCTGCACATGGTCAACCACTCGCTCATCAAGCTGTTGCTGTTCTCCGTCGCGGGCGTCGTCTACATGAACCTGCACAAACTCGCCCTGAAGGACGTGCGCGGCTGGGGCAGAAACAAGCCGGGCCTGGCGGTCCTGTTCGCCGTCGGCTGGCTGACCAACTCGGGCGTGCCGGGCACGAGCGGCTACATCAGCAAGACGCTGCTGCACGAGGCGATCGTGGAGCACATCGAGGAACTCGAGCACCTGGGCGAACACGCGCTTGGCCTTCAGATCCTCGAGTGGGTGTTCCTGCTGTCCGGCGGCCTCACGTTCGCCTACATGACCCGCCTGTTCGCCTGCCTCTTTGTGCGAAAAAACGATGCGGAAAGCTTGCAGATGGGGTATAATAATAAAATACGCTATATGAATGCGCTCAGTTCGGCTGTCATCGCGCTGCCGGCTCTTGCGCTGCTGTGCATCGGCGCGTCGTTCTGGGAACACCATTACTACACGTGGACGAACCTGAAGGGGTCGTTCATCTCGCTGGGCATCGGCGCGGCCGTCATGCTGCTCCTGCGCGGCAGGCAGCCGAAGGAACTCGCCTTCGATCTGGAAGACCGGGTGTACCGGCCGCTGCTGCTGAACGTGTGCGTGCCCGTGCTGGGCGCCCTCGCAAAGGTCCTCAGCCGCGTTGGCGAAGGCGCGGTGACTATAGTCATGCCCCTCATGGCAGGGATCGCCGGGATCATCGTCAGAACGGGCGATGCGGCCGCGAAGCTGGCGATGTCCTTCATGGCGGGGATCGCCGGGATCATCGTCAGGGCGGGCGATACGGCCGCGAAGCTGGCGATGTCCTTCATGGGCTGGCTGGCGGGCGGCATTGGGCGGTTCACCGACGCGTTCATGAGATGGCTGCAGAAGGGGCTGCTGCGCCAGATCCAGCCGCACGAGGAGCGCTTTTCGCCCATCGACTGGATCCGCGGCCACTCGCTGGCGCTGCGCTGGCAGGAGATCCGGCTCGACGTGCTGGATTTCGCGAATTCCCTGAGTTTCGGCCTGTTGATGGCCATCATGGGGCTGTGCGTCTTCCTGTTTTACCTGATAACGCATTAGAGGTCTTGGATATGAAGAATCTCTGTTCCCCAATAAATACTGGTAATCAGGAGATGACATAAAACAGGCTGGAATACTTTTGACGAAATGAGAATACGAGAGTATAATAAAAGCACTTGTTTGAAGGATCCCCGCATCCTTTAAAGAATTGCCCGCCGGGTGTTGGTAGCACCAGGCGGGCAATTTCAGTAGAGAGATATCGAGATATCTCTATCCATATAAAACTTCTATTTCGTTTTCCGCGGAATAGAAATCCATCCCATCAAAGATATTTGCCTTCTCGAACTTCTCGGTGCATTCGGCAAATGTTCTGCCCCAAAAACTATGATGGATCAGGAGATGATTATTGTTTGGATCAATGCCGTCATATTCATCAACGTACAGTTCGAGAAGATTTTGTTCCTCTCGATACATGGTTTCAAGAAAATAAAGCTTTGACCGAAACACGAATTCTTTTTCTGGTCCTCCCATGGATAGAAGGTCATCTATGAATTCTCCGGCAGTGCAACCTTTCATTACATCACCCCCACAAAAAGGTTCTTGTACTTCTCGTAGCCGTATAGGAAGTTCCTACGGGAGCGTTTGCTACCGATCATCCCGACTGCGACTACGGCATGTTGCTCGACCCCATCAAAACAGAAGTCAAAACTCCTAGCTGTAGACCAACAGATCGACGGAAAGACCGTAAGGCCA
>JAIKZT010000144.1 GCA_024682015.1 Clostridia bacterium | reverse complement strand
ACGGACAGCTTCAAGGTCGAGGACATGCTCGGCATGGGCATGGACTTCACGTTCGCCAAGGAAGGCACGGCGGCTGCCGATCCCGCGCAGTATCTGCCTGAAACGGACAAATTCATGCTGGGCAACTGGCAGTCTACGGGCGTTGCGGACATCCTGGGCGATCCCATCGACATGGACCCGTACGCGCTGTTCATGACGTTCAACGGCGACCATACCGCGAACGTCATGTTCAAGGGCGAGGATCTGGGCACCCATGAGTGGTCCCTGCTGGGCGACTGGGGCAGCTTCGACGATGACGACGCTCCCGATATCTCCTGGGACATCCTGGACGATGGGCTCGAGGTCTCCTACGTGATCGACGGCGAATACTACGTCTTCGACTGCCCGAAGGGCGGCTCCATTCCCGACTCTGCCATGAACGGCGGCCAGACGTCCGGCGAATCCTCCGGAGATGCAAACTACGCTGATTTCTGGGAAAGCGAATGGTACGGCTGGTGGATCATGGACAACGCGACCGGCGAATACGAGACGCTGGACGGCGGGTACTGGGACGTCTGCGGCGGCATCTACATGGATGACGACAGCGACGACACGGGCTTCGTCTATCTGTGGGACGACACGGGCAACATCGATGACCCGCTGTGCGTCGTGGACGTTTCCTTCGGCGAAGGAACGACGGACGCGGGCAGCATGGTCAGCGAAGACGGCTGGTTCTGGACGGCCGACGTGGGTCACGCCGACTGGATCGTGGATCCCGGCGCCTCCTCCGTATCCGGCTACGATCACATGATCGAGATCTACGGCAGCTGGGAAGACGATGACGGCAGCTACGATTACTACGTATATCTGCGTCCCTGGGGCATGGACTGGGAGGACGTCCGCGCGGATGACCCGTCCAACCTGCCGTATTACTACGATTCCTGGTATGTGGATGCGATGTACGGCGTCATGCCGGACGAGATGCCGCAGGATCAGTAAGTGAAATCGAGCTAAAGACCATTTAACGCGATCATCAGGGCCCGCCGGCATATGCAGGCGGGCCCGTCTGCGGGAATCCCCTTTGCGATTTGATCCGCAGAAAGCAATATTTTGTTGTATAATAAGGCTATGTTGTACGTGTACGCTTATCTTCTCATGCTTGGATTCTTTACGAGGATCCCGGTTCCGCAAGTTCCATACAGCGAAGAACGCTACGTCAAGGGCATGTGGTTGCTGCCCTGCGTAGGAGGCGCAACGGGCGCGCTCCTGTGGTGCAGCTCACAGCTGAACCGCCTCATTCCGATGAGCGTGGTGGCCGTTCTCGCTTTCATTTTCTACTTGCTCATCACCGGAGGTATCCACATGGACGGCCTCGGCGATTCCTGCGACGCCCTGTTTTCCGGGCGGGACCGGGACAAGATGCTGGAGATCATGAAGGATTCCCGCAGCGGGAGTTTCGGCGTCCTGGGGCTCATCGCCGCCAGCGCCGCCTACATCGTGCTGCTGCGCTACGCGCCGCGCCCGGCCTTCCTGCTGTTCCCCATCGTCGGCAAATGCACGCCCGCGATCGCGTCGCTCTGCAGCCCGTACATCCGGGCGAAGGGCATGGCGGAGGTGTTCTGCAGGAACGTCAAGCCCTCGCTGCTGGCCGCGTCCTGTGCGATGGCGCTGGTGCCCTGCGTCTACTTCGGCCTGAAATTCGTGGCCGCCGCGGTCTGCGCGTTCGCGGCCTGCGCCGTCCTGACGCTGCGCGTCAAGCACGTGCTCGGCGGGATCACTGGGGACATTCTGGGCCTTGCCTGCGAAACGGCGCAGCTGGTCTTCCTGCTGGTCTGCGTCTTTCCGTTCTAACCAAGGGGGTATTTATGAGATCTCGAAGAATCATCGCCCTGCTGCTGGGCCTGCTGCTCCTCGCGTCGCTCGCGCTTTCGGCCTGCACGCAAGATCAGCCCGCGCAGGAGCCGGAGCCTGCGGAGGAGCCCCAGGAGGCGGCCGAAGTGCCGGAAGAGCCCGAGGCGCCTGCCGAACCGGAGGAGCCTGTAGAGCCGGCCAAGCCCGAACCTGTGTGGTTCACGAATCCGCTCTCGGGCGAGAAGACGGAGAAAGACCTCTCGAACCTGCGGCCTTACGCCGTCATGATCAACAACAAGCGCGAAGCCCTGCCGCAGCTGGGCGTGTCGCAGGCGGACATCATCTACGAGGTCTGCGCCGAAGGCGGCATCACGCGCATGGAGGCGATCTTCCAGGACGTGGAGGGCATCGAGGCGCTCGGCAGCATCCGCTCCATCCGCCCGTACTACATCGAGCTGGCCACGGCGTACGATTCCATCGTCATCCACGCGGGCGGCAGCGAGGAGGCCTACTACGATCTGCGCGTCTGGGGGATCAACCACTTCGACGGCGTGCGGGGCGGCTACGACGCGAACATCTTCTGGCGTGACCCGTACAGAATGGCCAATGCGGGATACGAGCACAGCATGCTCACGAGCGGCGAGAACATCCTCGAGTACGTCAACTCCACGTCCATCCGCCAGGAGCACGAGGAGGGCTACGAACCGCCGCTCACCTTTACGGATGAGAACATGGCCGGGCAAGGCGAGCGCGCCGAAAGCGTAACGGTGCACTTCTCGACCTACAAGACGGACGTGTTCACCTATGACCCCGAGACGGATCTGTATCTCGTGGAGGGTCACGGGCAGGAGTACGTTGACGGCAACACCGGCGAACAGGTCGGCGTGCGGAACGTGCTCGTGCTGAACACGAGCAGCCAGGTGCTCGACAGCGAGGGGCGCCTGCGGGTCGTGACCGTCGGCACAGGCAGCGGCACGTATTTCTGCGGCGGCAAGGCGGTGCCCATCACCTGGGGGCGCGATACCCGCGACGATGCGTTCCGGTACGCGCTGGAGAACGGCCAGCCGCTGTCCTTTGTGCCCGGCAAAACGTATATCTGCCTCATCAACCCCTACGTGAGCGAGATGGGCTACGAATAGACGAAAAGGAGACAACCATGGAATTCAACGAACTGATCTTAGCCCGCCGCAGCGTCAGAAGCTACTGCTGCGCGCCTTCCCACGAGGAACTGGAAGCCATCCTGCGCGATGCTCAGCAGGCTCCGTCCTGGAAGAACGGCCAGCCGGCCCGCTGCTACGCGGTGGAGAGCCCGGACATGCTGGCGGCTCTGCACGAAAAGGCGCTGCCCGACTTCAACAGCAACAGTTCCAAAGGCGCTTCCCTCGTCGTTACGACTTTCGTGAAAGGTCTGTCCGGCTTCTCCGGCGATAAGCCTGCCAACGAGGCTGGCGATGCCTGGGGCGCCTACGACCTCGGTCTGCACGACGCCTATCTCGTGCTGGCGGCTAAGAACGCCGGTTTCGATACCCTCATCATGGGCATCCGCGACGCGAAGGCGATCCGCGACCTGCTCGGCATTCCCGAGAACGAACAGATCCTGTCCGTCATCGCCGTCGGAAGATCCGAAAAGACGTCCGGCCCGCGCGTGCATAAGGCGCTGGAGGAAGTCGTAAAGTTCTGCTAAACCGCTTCCATTTCCATCAGAATGTGAAAACCCGCATGGAATTTAGGCGGATGTTCGTAAGATAGGTTTAATTCAAAACTAATTTGGCATCTGTCTGACAGGTTTGGTTACAAAGAACACCGGATCGCTGCACTATGCAGTAATCCGGTGTTCTCGTTACAAGGTGACCGTCTTCCACAGCAGATTTGCTTCACCCGTCAGCAGATAATGCCATTATGATTCAGAAAAGGAAGTCATCTGGTACGCAGGCCACTATGAAAGTCATTTCAGGTCAATTATGGAGTCCAAGCTGAAAAGCGAAAGCAGAGAGATCCTTCGTGCCAAGCAAAAGCAGCTTGAAAAGGATGAGAAGCGTATCGCCGAATTGGATCGTCTCTTCGCCCGGCTCTATGAAGACAATGTGGCATCCCGGATCAGTGATGATCGCTTCGCCATGATGAGCCGGGCCTATGAGGATGAGCAGCGCGAACTGAAAAGGGAAGCAGAAGTCTTACGGCAGGAAATTGAGACACAGGAACAACAGAAACAGAATCTTGAACTATTCCATTCAGAAGGTCAGGAAGTACGAGGATATTGGCCGAATTAATGCCTTACGCGGCCTATGAGCCTTCGAAAAAGACTGACGGTGAGCGGAGACTGCAAGACGAATTATCCGTCCGTCATCGAAAGCCAGACAGACGGCCTGACCATCCGCAGGTGCTGCTTTGCGCGTCGGATACGATGGAGCCGCTGGCGGACAGCTATCAGGTCAAATAGCAGGCGCAGGCGCCGTGCAGTATGCGATAAAATGCA
The DNA here is from genome assembly GCA_024682015.1 of Clostridia bacterium. Lineage (GTDB taxonomy): Bacteria > Bacillota > Clostridia > Peptostreptococcales > Anaerovoracaceae > RUG11894. The sequence goes on along the minus strand of JAIKZT010000144.1, from coordinate 1,203 downwards.
GAAAACGGGGCGATCCGGTTGGGATCGCCCCGTTTTTAGTAAAGGATTTCCGAAAGCGCAGATCTCCGCTCCCGGGCTTTGCGCCGCTATAGCTGGTTGATCACGCCGCAGAACAGCGGCAGGCCGTCCGTGCCCGTGATGGCGAAGATAAACGGCCGGTCGAGCTTGAATTCCATGCGTTCTTCGGGCGGCATGGCGCTTCCGCAGTAGGCTATGACCGTAAAGGCGGCCGCTTCGCAGCCCTCCTCGTCGATCTTGACCCTGGCGTCGTGGGTAGCGCTGCCGATGCAGACCCCGTCGAGATCCGTCAGGTTCGAGAAGTCCGCGCCGGGCTTGAAGAGTTCGTCGAGGCCCAGACCGCACAGGACCTCCTTCAGATCCATCTCGGCCGCTGCGTCGAATTTGGGCACGGCCAGGTCCACGATCAGGAACTTGCTGTTTTCGTTTCTCTTTTCCCAGCTTTCCAGCAAGAAGTCCATGGCTTCGCCGCTTTCGAGCAGATCGGACGGGGTCACGCCTTCGTCCGGCAGAAGAAGCCACATGGCGCCTCCGTCCTCGAAGTTCAGCGACATGGCGCCGAAGCGGTCGCTCCAGTAGTAGGTGTCGCTGCCGGAGCGGTGCAGGAAGTCCGCCTGCTGCTCGCCTGCCGTGCCGCGGAACGTCTCTTCGAACGTATTGTTCTCCGAGAATTTATTCCTCCAGGCGGCCTTGAAGTAGACGGCTGTGGCGAGGGTCATCACGTCGTCGGGATTAAAGTCGTTCAGTCCGTCCACCGCGTCTTTGAGCAGCCCGCCGGTGGCGTCGTTCAGCCACGCCTTGAAGGCCGCGGAATAGGCCGGGTCAGCCATGTCGCCCGAAAATCCGCCGGCGAAATAGCGGTCGGCCAGGGTCTTCAGCGTGTCTTCTCGGAAGGACACGTCCTCGTTGAGCCAAAGAGATGCGGCCATCCTGCTCGTGCAGGCGCCGTCGTCGCAGTAGTTCGCGTTCCAGAGGGCGCCCGCCACCTCGCGGCATTCCTCGATGGAGGACATGCCCAGCAGGTCCAGGAGCTTGTCCCGGGTGGCGCCGCCCGCGGTCTCGGCCGCCATGGCCAGCGCCATCCAGATGTTGAGCGGGCTGCAGACGGCGTTTTTGTCCGCCTCCTTGCCCTGCAGGAAAGCGGCTGCGGTCTTCTGCAGGTAGGCGTTCAGTTTGCCGGAATAG
>JAIKZT010000015.1 GCA_024682015.1 Clostridia bacterium | reverse complement strand
CGTTACACAGCGATGGGTTTCTCCACGTTCAACAATCCCGGCCCGGTGACCCGCATCGCCATCGCGGCGGCCGCGCTGCTGATCGTGATCCTGGCGCTGGCCATATGGCTCCTTCGCAAACTGGTCCGCAAAGTCGCTTCGCGCAGGGAGAAAAAGGCATGACGGATCGCGGGCTTTGGATCGCGGTGGCCGCTGCAACTGTCTTTCTGATGGGCGCGCTGTCCTTGCTTGCGTGGCGCCGCAAGGAAACGGACATGCGTCCGGTCTGGATGGGCATGCTGGGTTTCTTCGGCTTCGCGGTGATCGCGGAGAGTTTCTTCGAACTGATCTGCTTTACGGCTCTGGGACCCGTCACCCGGGCGCTGAACGCGTCTTTTGCGCGGCTCATCGTCTTCTCGTGCCTGTGCGCCGGGCTCTTCGAAGAGAGCGGGCGCCTGTGGATCTACCGTACGGGGCTTGCGGAGCACGAGGGAAGGGCGGTGGCGGCAGGATATGCCATAGGTCATTATACAGCCGAGATCGCCGCGTTCTGCCTGTGGCCGCTGCTGTCGCGGCCTCCCGCCGTGTTCGGCGCGTCCGAAGCCGGCCTCTTCATCGCGGAGCGCGCGCTTGCCTGCCTGGGACACGCGGCGCTGTCCGTGCTGGTGTGGGAAGCCTTTAAAAAGGGGAAAAGGGGCCTGTTCTTCCTTGCCATTTTCCTGCACGCCCTGTGCGATGCGCCCATAGGCATGCTGAAGTACGGCCTGCTGCAGCCTCTCTTGGCGAGGACGCTCTTCGCCTGCGGTGTTACAGTTTTATTTCTGTTTGCCCTAAGATATTGGCAGAAGATGCCGCGCGGGATTATGATAAAAAAAGGAGCGGAAAGCTCCGATCTGCTGTGTGAGGGGGAAGATCATGAAAATGTGCTGCAAGAGCAAGAAAACAAAGAAATCCAAGGGGTTTAAAGTAAACCGCATACTGCTGGGCAATCTGCTCAAGATCATCCTGATCTGGTGCGTCGCTCAGTCCGTGCAGAAGACGATCGAGGCCAATGCCGCGGCCAAGGCCCGCGCCGAAAGCCGCAGCCACGAGCAGGAGTGGGAATTCGACCGGATCTATCCGGGTCAATAAAAAAGACCCGAGAGCCTTTGAAACAGGCCATCGGGTTTTCGATCAATCGAACCAGGCGCGCAGCAGCGTCTGCGCCAGCCGGTTCACAGCCCTGAAATCGGGCTCTCCGTTCTCCGCGAGTATCAGATATCCGCTGTGGGAGCCGGGGAGCTCTTTTAATGCCTGCAGGGCGCTATCCGCCAGTCCGAGGCCTTCGAGATCGGTATACAGGTAGTTCTCCGCGCTCTTCGCGAACAGATCCAGCACCACGTTTCCGGTGAAGGCGTCGTATTCGAGGTGAAAGGCGTCTTCGTAGGCGGAGACGGGCAGCAGACCCTTTTCCGCGCGGCCTTCCAGGTGGAAAGCGCTCCCTTTGAGCCGGCTGCCTTTCAGCAGGATCCTGCGGTTTTCCGTCCTGACGAGGAATCCTTCGCGGTAGGCGATCTCGTGGTAGGGCAGAAATACGCATTTCCAGGCGATGCGTGCCAGCTGCCGCACGTCGTCCGCGTTATGGAGCAGGATCTTGCGCATCGCGTCCTCGCTGCCGGTCTGCAGATAGAAGTTGTACAGCGGGATGCATTCGCCTCCGCCGATCTCGTCCGTCCTGCGGGAAGCGAGCCCGAGCGCCTCTTCAACGGCCTTCTGCGACAGGCTGTTCATGACCTTTGCCTGCGGCCAGTACTTTTTGAGCCAGCGATAGAGGTCGATGCTCCATACGGGCGGCAGTTTCTCGCATATGCCGTACTTTGCGGCGCGGCGCTGCAGGAAGGGCAGGTCGAAAGTATCGCCGTTGTACGTGATGACGGCATCGGCTTCGGACAGCCGCCGGACCGTTTCTTCGACGACGCGCTTTTCGTCCTGGGGGCTTTCGGTGAACGCCTGCCAGACCTCCCCCTGGCTGCTGCAGAAACCGGTATTGATGATGCAGTCTCTGGCGAAAAACAGGCCCGTCGTTTCGATGTCGAAGGCGGTCACATTCAATTCTTTCAAATACGCATTGTTAAACATGAACCTATTATATCATAAAAATAACTTCGGGGTCCTGTCGGCAGCCATCCCTCGGACTTTGCCTGAAGCCATCTTTAGGGCCACTCCCTTAGATCTTAAGGGAAGTCCCGTGCAGCGCAGGATTAATCCATAAAATTGAATTGAGTCGGATTTAAAGGGAAAGGCCTGACAAATGGCTGCACAGCGACAACCTCTGAAGAAATCGTCTGTGGTCCCGGTTTTCGAGCGTAATAAGTTCCGGGCGCGCGCTGAAGCGCCGCGGCGGAGCGGTGTCTGAGGCCGCGTTTTGCATAGACAAAACCGGCCGAGTTCGCGAAGCTGCACCGGAACTTCACGCGAGGAAAACCGCCGGACCACCAGATTTCTGAGGGGGCGGAGCCGTGCAGCCATTCGTCGCTGGGCATGATGCTGTTACATTTCGCTTCAAAAAACAAAAGAAGCCGCAGGGGGGCAGCTTCTTTTGTTCAAAAGGGGTATTGGGATTAGAGATCTGTATGACCATCGGGGGAGATGGCCATTCACCTATGATATTAAACAATTTTTAAGCTTTTGACAAGAAAGAAATGAAAAGATTCTGAATTATTTTTAATTTGGGCAAGACAATTGATAAAAAAATATCGATAGGGTAAAATAGATGTGTATGTGGACATAATCCTTATTATGGATGTTCGCGTATGGATGGAAAAAACGAGCGTCAGTATTATTTGAGGAGGAAGAATAATGACACCCGAACTGTCAAAGAGAGTGGAACAGATCGCACTGGAACTGGCCCAGGTCAGAAGCGTCGTGGATACTCCGGGTGAGATCGATGCCGCCAACAAGGTCTTCGAGATCTTCTCGCAGATGGACTATTGGAAGGATCATCCCGAAAATCTGTACTTCGTACCCGTCAAGAACGATCCGATCGGCCGCAAGAGCTGCACGGCTATTCTGGAGGGCAAGAAGGGCAATTCCAAGAAAGCCGTCATCATGATCGGCCATATCGACCACGTCGGCATCTCCGATTACGGCAACCTGCAGGAGTATTCCAACAGCCCGTTCGAACTGATGGAGAAGTTCAAGGAGATCGAGCTGCCGCCCTCGGCCAAGAGAGATCTGGAATCCGGCGAGTACATCTTCTGCCGCGGCCTGTTCGACATGAAGACCGGCGACGCCGCCATCATGGCCGTCATGGAACTCATCTCCAGGGACATCGAGAACTTCGAAGGCAACCTCATCTTCTCCGCCGTGTGCGATGAAGAGGGCAACTCCGGCGGCGTGCTCAACTGCGACGTGGACTACGTCCGCCTGCAGGAGGAAAGAGGCTACGAATATCTGGCCATGCTCGACGCCGACTACATCACCGAGGAGTACGAGGGAGACCCGAACAAGTACATCTACATCGGCACCGTCGGCAAGACCATGCCCACGTTCTACATCGTCGGCAAGGAGACCCACGTAGGCGAGTCGTTCAAGGGTCTGGACCCGAACCAGATCGCCGCTGCGATCACCATGCGGGTCAACCTGAACCCCGAATTCGCTGACGTGGCGGACGGTGAAGTGGCGCTGCCGCCCATCACCCTGAAGCAGAGAGACCTCAAGACCGAGTACTCCGTGCAGACCGCGAAGGCCGCGACCATCTACTTCAACTACGCGACGCACTGCAGCACGCCCGAGATCATCCTCGAGAAGATGATCAAGGTCGGCCAGGAGTGCTTCGAGGAGACGATGGACGTCCTGAACGAACGCTATAAGAAGTTCTGCGAGATGGCAAGACGCGAATACACGCCGATGCCGTTCAAGCCCAGAGCGATGAGCTTCGACCAGCTTATGGACGCCGTCCGCAAGGAAGTGCCCAATCTCGACGAGCTCGTCAAGGCTAAGGCGGAAGAGCTGATGAAGACCGACATGGATTCCAGAGACCGCTCCACCGCGATCTGCGCGTACGTCCATGACATGTGGTCCGACCGCGAGCCCGTGGTCATCGTCTACTTCTCCAGCCCGTACTATCCGCACGTCTTCATCGAAGGCAGCAGCGACAAGGACAAGAACCTCATCGCCGCCGTCCAGAAGGCCGTCGCCGAGACCGAGACCGACTATCAGATCGGCTACAAGAAGTTCTTCCCGTACATCTCCGACCTGTCCTACGCGGCAGTGCCCGATGAGAGCGTCGTCGAGACCTTCAAGTCCAACATGCCCGGCTACGGCATCACGTACGATCTGCCGTTCGAGACGATCAAGAAGCTGAACCTGCCGGTCCTCGACATCGGCGCCTTCGGCAAGGATGCCCACAGGTGGACGGAGCGCATCGAGAAGAGATTCTCGTTCACCGTCACGCCCGTGCTCATCTACAAGACTCTCATGAACCTGTTAGGCAACTAGTTCAATCTTATTCATACAAGAGGTGAAACATGAAACAAAAAATCGACAAACTGTTCGTAAACGGCAAGATCTACACGTTCATCGAAGAGAACGACACCGTGGAAGCGGTCGCGGTCAACAAAGGCTACATCATCTGGACCGGCCTCACGAAGAACGCGCTGGACAAGTTCGATGCGGCTGAAGTCATCGACCTGCAGGGCAAGGCCATGGAACCCTCCATGGGCGACTCCCATCTGCATTTCTATGCCTACAACCAGACGCTGTTCACCGTCGACCTGGGCGGGATCACCACCAGAGCCGAAGCCTGGGCCAAGCTGAAGGCAAAGTGCGACGAAGTGCCCGCCGGCACCTGGGTGAAGGGCTCCAATTACGACCAGTCCAAGTGGCAGGACATGGACGTGGACAGAATGCCCACGGCGGACGATCTGGACATGGTCTCCACGGATCATCCCGTCATCATCAAGAGATGCTGCCTGCACGAAGTTTCCGCCAACCACCTGGCTCTGAAGATGGCCGGCCTGGGCAACGGCTACGTCTTCGGCGAAGGCGGCCTCGTGGAACTGGACGAGAACGGCGACCCCAACGGCGTCATCCGCGAACAGGCTTCCAAGATCTTCGACGACATCGTACCCGATCCTCTTACGGATAAGACCGTCCGCGAGCAGACGATGGAGAAGACGTTCAAGCACGTCTCCAGCGTCGGCGTCACCATGATGGACACCTATGCCGCCAAGATCTGGAACTTCTTCGAAGATCCCGACGTCTACGAGAACCTGGACAAGAAGGGCAAACTGCCCGTCCGCATGAGAGTCTGCCTCGAAGAGATGTACGACAAGCCCATCCTCACCGAGCAGGAGAAGGCTGACCCGTACAGAAAGGTCGACTACGGCACGTTCAAGAGCTTTACCGACGGCTCGTTCGGCGCGCGCTCTGCGGCTCTGCTCGAGGACTACGACGATGATCCCGGCAACAAGGGCATCCTCGTCATCTCCCAGGACGCGCTGAACGAACGCATCTATCAGGCGTATAAGCACGGTCTGCAGCCCGCGACCCACTGCATCGGCGACGCCGGTACCGAAGCCTGCCTGCAGGCCATCGAGTATACGGTCAAGAAGTGCATCGAGGTAGACGGCTACACCATGGACGAGATCATGAAGGGCCCGAAGTTCCGCGTTATCCACGCGCAGCTCGTTCACCCCGACCAGCTGGAGAGATTCAAGAAGGTCCCCGCGATCTTCGACATCCAGCCCGTGTTCCTGAACACTGACCTGCACTGGATCGACGAGAGAATCGGCTCCAGAGCGGACGACGCCTACACCTGGAAGAAGTACCTCGAAGAGGGCATCATCTGCACCGGCGGTTCCGACTGCCCGGTTGAAAGCTACAATCCGTGGCCCGGCATCTGGGGTGCGGTCAACAGGACCGATCCTCTGTTCCCGGACGAAGCGCCCTGGCATCCCGAGCAGAAGCTGTCCAAGTTCCAGGCGGCCTGCCTGTACTCCAAGTACATGGCCTACGGCAACCAGATGGAGAGATATCTCGGCACGATCGAGCCGGGCAAGTTCGCCGACATGATCGTCACCGACAGAGACTGGCTGAACGGTCCGGACGACGACATTCTGAACGTCAAGGTCCTGAAGACCTATCTTGCCGGAGACGAAGTGTACTCCGCCGAATAACGCATCGCTGCATTCAGATGGCCCGCGGCAGCGCTGCGGGCCATCTTTACAAAGGGAGACCGGTTATGAATCTGAATTCTTTTGAAAAAGTCAAGACGCTGACCACCGAGATGGTCAACATCCCCTCCATCAACCACGCAGGAGACGGCGGCGAAGCCAAAGTCGCGAAGTACGTGCACGATTTCTACGCGAAGATGCCGTATTTCCAGGCTCACCCCGACCAGAACTACATCTTCGGCAACCTGGAAGAACCCGACCGGCAGAACAACATCTGCTATCTGAAGGGCACGAAAGGCGATTCGAAGCGCTGCGTCATCATG
>JAIKZT010000272.1 GCA_024682015.1 Clostridia bacterium | reverse complement strand
GGCCCGAGGGTCCTCTCTGGTCCCGTCCGGAAGGACAAAAAAACAAATGCTTCCGTCAAAATATAATCCGCAAGGCCCTGCCGCGCAGACAAAAGAAAAGGCTGCCGCCCGATCCTTTTCAGAATCGCGCACGGCAGCCTGCCGGTTTTCTCGATTCGGCTTGTCCGTTTATGCCTTTACGCCTTCAGGCTGTTCTGCACCGCCACGGCAACCGCGACCGTCGCGCCGACCATCGGGTTGTTGCCCATGCCGAGGAAGCCCATCATCTCCACGTGCGCCGGAACGGAGGACGACCCCGCGAACTGCGCGTCGGAGTGCATGCGCCCCATCGTGTCCGTCATGCCGTAGGAAGCGGGACCCGCCGCCATGTTGTCCGGATGCAGCGTGCGGCCCGTACCGCCGCCGGATGCCACGGAGAAGTACTTCTTGCCCTGCTCCACGCATTCCTTCTTGTACGTGCCCGCGACCGGATGCTGGAAACGGGTCGGGTTCGTGGAGTTGCCGGTGATGGAGACGTCCACCTTCTCGAAGTGCATGATCGCCACGCCCTCGCGCACGTCGTCTGCGCCGTAGCAGCGGACGTTCGCGCGTTCGCCTTCGGAGTAGCGGATTTCCCGGACGATCTTCAGCTCGCCGGTGAAGTAGTCGTACTGCGTCTGCACGTACGTGAAGCCGTTGATGCGGGAGATGATCTGCGCCGCGTCCTTGCCGAGACCGTTCAGGATCACGCGCAGGGGCTGCTTGCGGACTTTGTTCGCGTTGCGGACGATGCCGATCGCGCCTTCCGCGGCCGCAAAGGACTCGTGGCCCGCGAGAAACGCGAAGCACTGGGTCTCGTCGCTCAGCAGCATGGCGGCCAGATTGCCGTGGCCGATGCCGACCTTGCGGTTGTCCGCGACGGAACCGTCGATGCAGAAGCTCTGGAGGCCGATCCCGATCGCGCGGGCAGCTTCCTCGGCGTTCTTCGCGCCGGATTTCAGCGCGATCGCCGCGCCGACGCAGTATGCCCAGCAGACGTTCTCAAAGCAGATCGGCTGGATGGCCTTGGCGATCTCATAGGGGTCGAAGCCGGCAGCCTTGCAGATTTCGCGGCTCTCCTCGACGGAAGAGATGCCGTATTCGGCCAGCACGCCGTTGATCTTTGCGATCCGGCGGTCGTAGTTTTCAAATAATGCCATCGTCAAAGCCTCCTTTATTCCTTGCGGGGGTCAATATACTTGGCCGCCCCGTCCCACTGGCCGTAGTGGCCCGTGGCCTTCTTCATCGCTTCGTTCGCGTCCATGCCGCCCTTGATGAAGTCCATCATCTTGCCGAGGCTGATGAATTCGTAGCCGATGATCTCGTTGTCCGCGTTGAGCGCCATGCGGGAGCAGTAGCCCTCGGTCATCTCGAGATAACGCGGGCCCTTTTCCTTCGTGGCGAACATCGTGCCGACCTGGGAGCGCAGGCCCTTGCCGAGGTCTTCGAGGGACGCGCCGACGAGCAGGCCGCCCTCGGAGAACGCGCTCTGGGTACGGCCGTAGACGATCTGCAGGAACAGTTCGCGCATCGCGGTGTTGATCGCGTCGCACACAAGGTCCGTGTTCAGCGCTTCGAGGAGCGTCTTGCCGATGAGGATCTCGGAAGCCATCGCCGCGGAGTGGGTCATGCCGGAGCACCCGATCGTCTCGACCAGCGCCTCTTCGATGATGCCGTCCTTGACGTTCAGCGTGAGCTTGCACGCGCCCTGCTGCGGAGCGCACCAGCCGATGCCGTGCGTGAAGCCGGAGATATCCTTGATCTCTTTTGCCTGCACCCATTTTCCCTCTTCGGGAATCGGGGCGGGGCCGTGATATGCGCCTTTTGCGACAGGACACATACTCGTGATTTCTGCGGTGGTATTCATAGGTCATTCCTCCTACCTGTATTGAGCGATTTCCCTGCCGCGGCAGCGTCGTCGCCTGTTTCCCGTCGGACCGCCCCGGAAAACCTCCTGCAGGCAGCCCCGCGGGCCCATCTTTTATTATGCCACATTCCGACGGGAATGTCAAGGCCGCGGCGCAAAAAACCGGATCAAATCAGCCCGC
>JAIKZT010000181.1 GCA_024682015.1 Clostridia bacterium | reverse complement strand
AAAGCGCACGCCCAGCGCGGCCATGCAGCCCATGCCGCCGTCGTTCGTGGCGCTGCCGCCGATGGCGATGGTGATGTTCCGGCACCCTGCTTCAAGCGCCGCGGCGATCAGCTCGCCCGTGCCGCGGGTGGAGGTGTTGCGCGGGTCACGCAGGGGAGGGTCGACCAGGACAAGACCCGAAGCCGAAGCCATCTCGATGATCGCGGACGGCTCATCCGACCCGGAAACGCCTGCCGGCAGCCGGCCGTAGCCTGCCCTGACGGGTTCGCCCAGAGGGCCGCAGGCTACTGCGGGCACCCAGGTGCCGCCGCAGGCTGCCAGGACCGCATCCGCCGTCCCTTCCCCACCGTCCGCCATGGCAATGCCCCGGCAGGCGCAGTCCGGAAAGACCTCGCGCGATGCGTCCGTAAGCAGCTGCGCGATGCGCGCCGAGGAAAGGGATCCCTTAAAGGAATCCGACGCAAAGAGAAACCGCATGCGGCTTTCCTCCTCTATTTTCCGCTCGTGGCGCCCAGCACCACGAGCAGGGCCAGCACGATGACCGCGCCGAGCAAAATCGACAAAACCATCCGTCAATGCCTTCCTTTCTTCTTGCGGGGCCGCAGCAGGATAGCCGCGACGGCCGCCAGCGCCGCGCCCGCGGCAAAGCCGGCCAAGGCCTTCAGAAGGGTTCCTCCCGCAGAAGAGCTCTCCCCTGCCAGGCCGGCCGCCGCCTCCGCCAATCCCGCAGATTCCAACAGTTCATCGGCATTAGGCGATGGCTCTTCGAGCAGGCGGAACTCCTGCAAAAGAGGCGCCGTATAATCGGCCACGTAAGAATAGCCGCACACGTCGCACACCCATTTGGTGCATCCCTTTACGCCGAAAGAGGGTTCGGTGACGATGGGACGCAAGTCGTGCGTACAGGGCAGCAGGTCCTCGCCATATTCGAAGACCTCGTCGCGCTCAAAGTCCTCCGTGCAGCCGCCCCACTCGTACGTCCACTGCAGCACCTCGCCGATGTACGGCGCGCAGTAAGCCCGGCGGTCGCGGTTGTCCTCGAAGAAGCGGATGCGGCCTGAAACGTGGTTCCTCACGATCTGGCCGGCATAGGACGCGCCCTTCGGGTAGATGATGTACATGCCCACAAGCCCGCCGTCGTGCACATAGCCGTGATCCGAATCATAGCCGTCGACCGTAACGATGCAGTCGGCCAGATCGATAAACCCCGCGGCATACGCTCCGCCCAGAAACTGCTCATCCTTGTATTCTGCATCCGTATCGATGCAGATGAGCGTCGATTCCGCGATGCTGTTTTCGATCCGTCCGCTGCCGTAACCCGCGAAGCCGCCTGTGCCAAAGCACGGCCCGCTCGTCTGAACCTCGCAGATGCCGCCCACGCAGCAATTCCGCACGACCGCGCCGCTGTCCATGAGCCCGGCCAGAAGCCCGGCGAAGACGCAGCGGTCGCTGTCCGTTACCGAGATCCGCGTACCGACCAGGTTCAGGTTCTCCACGAGCCCGCCGTCCAGGATGCCGAAAAAGCCCGCAAAAACGCCTTCGTATTCCTTATAATTGCCGTCGTAGACCGTGCGCGTCCGGCTGCAAACGCCGCGGCTGCTCACATTGTAGATCGCGTGGCCCTGCCCGTCGAGGCGCCCCCGGAATACCGGCGGCTCCCAGGCAAAATCGGGCGGCAGGTAGATGTCCTCCGTCAGCACGAAACTGCCGTCCGGATCTTCGGCCAGCAAAAGCAGATCGTCCGCGGAGGCGATCTCGACAGCAGTGCCTTCCGCAAAGGCGAACCCCTGCGAAAGGCACAGAATAGCGATCAAAACCAGCAAAATGCGCTTCATGGAAAGCCTATTCCGCCGTCAGATTGTCGAAATAACCGGAGATCCAGATGATGGGCGTGCCCTTGTCTCCGCTGCCCGACGTGAGGTCGCACAGCGAACCGATCAGGTCGGTGAGCCGGCGAGGCGTCGTGCCCTGAGAAGCCATGTTGCCCACGAGGTCCGCATCCTTGTTGCGGATGGAATCCTTGATGGCATCCTTCAGCGCGTCGCCCGAAAGCGAAGCGAAGTCGTTGTCCGCCAGATACTTCAGCTTCAGCTCGCTTGGCTGGCCCTCGAGC
>JAIKZT010000118.1 GCA_024682015.1 Clostridia bacterium | reverse complement strand
GCGGCGCCGCCTTCGGATTCGCCGCTGCCGCCGGGTTCGGTGACCACGACGAGTCCCAGGAACCTGCCGTCCGCATCGTAGGAAGCGATCAGGACGGGCGCCTCTTCGGATACTTCGTCGGTCGTGATCGTCACGAACTTGGAGCTCTTCACCGCTCTGGCATTCTTCGTCTCGGCCACGTACGTGATGCCTGTCGGCGCGGGTTCGGGCACTATCAGCTGATCGTTCGCATAGCCCGCGAAAGCCGTGCCCGCGTAGCTCTTCAGCGCATTTGAGATCGTCACGGAGATGGTCTCGCCCGGCTCAAACGTGCCGGCGAGCCTTACCGTGCGCGTATAGCTCGGCGCTTCGCCTTCGTACACGATGTTGTCCGGCGCCTGCTCGGAATCCAGCTTCTCGGGTTCGATCAGCGCCCCGTTCAGCGTGAAGTTCGCCGCGGTCAGGCCGGCTTCCTCCATGTACTTGCTGAACGTGATGATGACGCCGTCCGTGCTGACCTCCGTGGACGCCACGACAGGCTCGGAATCGTCGACCAGCGGGATGTTGACGTTCAGCTGCGGGGGCAGTACGGGCAGGTACTTGACGCCGCCGTGCTCGTGCGCCGGGTCAGCCGCCTCCACATCGTTCTGGCTGGAGCCGTCCGCGTAGCCGGCGGCGACCGCTCTGACGAACCATTCGCCTTCGGGCACGTCCCAGCGGTAGAAGCCGTCCGCGTCCGTAACGACGGGGTTTTCCTGGCCGAGACCGTCGGAATCGTCCCAGAGGACCATGTCGCCGGCCGCCTCCTCGTACTTGTAGAGGGTCACCGTCGCGCCTTCGACGGGGTTGGACAGCACCGCTTCGTACACGATGCCGGACGGATCGTGGTTGGGCACGATGACGGCGTCCTTCGGCCGCAGCGGGTCGTTGCCCATCCACTCGGGCATCTTCGTGAGCTCGACGAAATCCTTGCCCTCGATGTTGCGGCGCTGGATGTTGTTCATCACGATGTATTCCTTCATGCGCTTGTCGCGTTCCATGAAGCCGGACAGGTCGGTGATGAAATTGCCCGTCACTTCGCCGATGTCCGCCTGGATGTTGTCGTTGAGGGCGTTCTGCCCGAAGATGTTGCAGTCCGTCGCAAGGCTCGCCTCGGGACCGTACTCCGGCACGAAGCCGACGGCGAACGAGAACTTGCCCAGGCCGTTCGCGTTGTCGTTCGTGAAGTTGTTCACGACATTGCCGGCCTGTTTGAGCCTGCCCATGGACGAGATCTTCGAGAGCATGTTGATGTTATCGTTGATGATGTCGTCCACCATGCCGAGCTCGATGTCGAAGTTGTTGATCTCCTTGAAGTACTCGGGGTTATTGTTCTCCTCCATGAACTTCTTGACGTCCTTCCAGTAGTTCAGGTTCTGGAGATAGTTGTTGAACATCTGGTCGTAATCGTCGTAGCCGAACGTCTTCGTATCGAACAGGCTGTCCCACAGTTCGCCCGTGATCTTGGAGATGTTGGCGACGCTGAAGGACTCCAGCGTCAGCAGCGAGTTGCCGCCTTTCTTCAGAATGGTCGTCGTCGCACCGGGAATCTTTTCGAGAGCCTGCACGTACTTGTTCAGGCCGAACGTCGAAACGCTCAGCGTGATCTGGCCCCAGTGCTGCGTGGAGATGCGGTTCTTGCCGGTCGTGAACCAGAAGCCCGCGTTCTTGTACTTGTTGATGTCGATGGAGTAGTCGCTGCCGGGCTCGCTCCACAGCAGTTCGCCCTGAAGTTCGGAAGCGTCCCTGTAGCTGCGCGGGCCCTGATACGTGCTGGGCATGTCGTTGGGCAGCGTGTGGATGGGGGACATGGCGCCCGGCGTGAGGATGGCCGTCTGCTGGCGCATCCAGACACCGCCTTTCGTGCCGCCGGACTTTACCTTGACGTACAGATACGTAACGTCCAGCGTGGAGCCGGTCGCCTTGCTCTTCCAGTCGGCCGGATCGCCGTCGTACAGCTCCCGGTTGGCGGGATTGTGGAAATTGTCGTAGTAGAACAGCTTGTGGAACGCGAGCACGACGTTGCCGTTGTCGTCCGTCGTCTCGGAGCAGGTGTAGCCCTGAAGTTTCAGCTGCTTGAGCCGCAGATTGACGTTCTGCTCGGTTCCGGTATCCCAGTTGGGCTTGTCGGCGTACGTGATGTAGGTGTATTCATCCTTTTTCGACGTGATCTCGCCGGCGGTGGAAGCCATGACGGTGCCGAAGCGTTCGTGCCGGTCGGGCACGGGCTCGTCAGTGCCGGCTTCCGCCTGGGCGTCCATCTCGGCCGTCTTGTCCAGGATGCCGGCGATGTAGGCGTACATGTCGTTGTCGTTGGCCGCCATGAGGGATCCCGTGTCTTCGTTCTCAAAGCCGCCGCTGAACGTGCCGCCGCCCGCGACCCATTCGTCGTAGCCGTCCTCGATGTTGTAGAAGTACGCCCGCCAGTCGTCCATCGTCATCTCGTTTTCCAACTTGACGAGGTAGCCGGCGTCGATCTCGATATCCTCGGTCTCGCCTTCGCCGGCTTCGACGGATGCGACGTAGGGCTCGTTGGCGCTTTCGGCCTGGTAGAGCAGGTGCACGCCGGTGGGCTGCGTCGCGTTCGTATACTCGCGCGCTTCGGACACCCAGGTGACGCCATCGTCCGGGGTGGAAGCGGGCAGGATGATCGTCTCCGTGGGCGTGGTCACCTCGAAGAAGACCTTGCCTTCCCAGGTGCCCTCGCTCGTCTTCATGGTGAATTCCTTCAGTTTGTCCGGATTTTCGAACGTCGCCGTGAACATCGTTTTGGATTCCGTAGCGACTCTGGATATGGGCTTGCCGTTGAGGTTGAGCGGGATCTTGTTGCTGGACGTGCTGATGATCAGTGTGGTCGGCACGGGACCTTGGGCTGTGAACGTGACACGGCCTTCCGCAGAAGCGATCGCATTGCCCTCCGCGTCGTGCAGTTCGGCCCGCAGGGTGTGGCCCATCATGCCGCTGCGCAGCTGGACCTTGCCTTCGAACTTGCCTGCGCCGGTGCTCGTGAGCATGGCCGCAAGTTCGCCGTTGTCGTACAGGTAGATGGTCGAGCCGCTCGGCGCAGTCCCGTAGAACGATACGGCGCCGGGCGATAGGATCTTCTGCCCGTCTTCCTCCCGCTCGATCGTAGGAACGGCGGGAGAGACGCTGAACGTGAGATTCGGCGCATAGGCTGTGGTGGCATAGCCGAGCGGGACTTCCTTCGTGACACTGAGGCCGTTTTCCGTCGTCTTGACGATGGCTTTGACGCCGACCGTCGTCGTGTCTCCGCTGTAGCTTGCTCTCTGTGAGATATAGAGCGTGAACCGGCAGGGCAGGCTGAAGTCGATGCCCTCGTCCATGATGTTGCCGGAAAACTCCTTGGAGCGCATGCCGTTGACGACGATGCCTTCGGTCACTCCTTCCACGGAGATGCCGAGCAGTTCTCCAGCCACGTCATCGATCTGTCCGGTGATGCGGTAGACTTCGCCGTAGGCTGCGTATGCCGGCGCTTCCATGTCGCCGGAAATGCCCTTATCCTCGCCTTCGACTGACAGTTCGACATAGGCTGTTTCACCCGCCTGAACGGTAACGGTCTCGGAGGCGATGACTTCGTATTCCGGGTCGCGGACCTCGACGATGTATGTGCCGGGGTCTACCTTCTGAGACGGCACATCTCCGTTCCTGAAGTATCTGGTATAGGCGCTGGAGTCTGCCCGGTGGAAGGAGATGCTGTTATTTCCTAAATTTGATCCGGACCAGTCGATCGTCGGGCGGAAGGCCGGGCGCAGCGTGAGCCTTCCCATGCCATCCGTGACGGTAACGGTGCCTGTCGCTGAGTATGCGAAATCATCCGAGGCGGCCTGCACTATATATGTGGCGTCCTTCGGAACGCTCACGACAAAACTGTTGCCGGAGCCTGCATAACCGTTCCAGTCCCAGGAGCCCATATCCGCATATTTCCAGAAGATGCGGACATTTTCGGCAGTCCCGCCTTCGAGCGTAACGGCGATCCTGCCGGCGGGCGCCAGCGTGAGATCGTTCGTCTCGTTCAGCGCGGCGTCTCTCTTCCGAACTTCCTTATAGCCTTCCGCCGTTGCGAAGATGCTCGTCGGCACATTTGTCAGCTCATCGATGCGGTAGGAACCGTCCGCGCCGGAAACCGTGGATACGCTGAAACTGCGGTTGTTGATGACCTGTGTGGCCGTTACGCTAGCAAAGGGGATGGGGTCCGTCCCATCGGTTACGGTGCCGAAGACTGCGTCGTTCTTCGTCAGTCTTTCGAACTCGACGGAGAAAGTCTTTTCGTACCGGTCAACGGCCGGGCCGTTCCAGCGGTTCATGTTCCAGGTGTCGAGCAGGTCTTCCGGCCATCTGGTGATCCGTGCGGTAAACAGGGTGTCTCCGCCATCTTCAAAGACTTCCGGAGCGAGGTAGAAATACAGACTTTCCGCATCATCCGACACTCCGCTCAGGTATGTGTCGCCGTAGCCTAAACCCGCACAGCCGTTGAGCGCCGCGGGCTTGATCTGAAGTTTGTAGGGACCGTAGGTCTGAGCCAGATAGGAATCTACATAGAGAGACACGATCCCAGCCCGGATCTCGTCCGGCAAAAGTGTCTGCTTTAAGAGGGTCACCGTATTGCGCAGCGCGTCGGAAAACTGGAACTCCGCCTCGCACGCCGCAGCGCCTTCAGGCAGGATGTTCTTCAAGTTGACGACTTCTGTTGTCGCTTTTGTGAACGCGCTTGCCAGGACTTCGCCGTCTTCGTCATACGTGGTGATATTGAGGGAGTAGTTCTGCGGCTGCGGCAATTCGTCGAAGTTTCTGACCTTGAAAGTGCCGCAGGCTTTGGCAGGCACGAACGATTCGTTCTGCTGGGTGAGGGGGATGGTATCCCTGCTCGCCGTGGCATCGAATACCTGCGTATAGGTGTAAATTCCGTTCTCCGCTCTTACGCAGAGTTCGGCGGTA
>JAIKZT010000091.1 GCA_024682015.1 Clostridia bacterium | reverse complement strand
TTCGCCGCGCACGATGAGCGTCGTGCGGCTCTGTTTCTGCACGAGCGCCAGCTCGCAGCCCGGCAGCAGTTTGGCCAGTTCAGCCTCCGCTTCCGGCAGAAACAGCTTCGTGCCGTCCGAGAAGACCAGCATGTCCTTCTTTCGCCCCGTGATGCGCAGGCGCCCTTCCCCGTCCAGCATGCCCAGATCGCCGGTAGCCAGCCATCCGTCTGCCGTAAACGCGGCCTTCGTCGCTTCTTCGTTCCTATAATACCCCTTCATCACGCACGTCGGGGCGGACACCAGAATCTCGCCGTCCTCGGCGATGCGGATGCGGTCGTCCGGACAGACCGTCATGGCGAAGGGATCGTCTCCCAGGGACAGGGCGAGGCCGGAACTCGTCTCCGTCAGCCCGTAGCCGAACGATACCCGTATGCCCTTTGCGGCAGCCATGGCCAGATAGAGCGGCGGGCAGTCCCCCGCGCCCACCAGAATGAGCTTCAGCGAAGGATTCAGCAGATCGTGCTGGATGAGGAATCCCAGCAGCAGCGGCACCGCGGAGATCGCTGTCGGGTCGAAGACAGCCGGGTCATCCAGGTAATGGCGCGGCCCCCTTCCCAGCGCCACGCAGGCCCCGCAGGCAAGCCCCCACAGAAGGCCGCACACGAAGCCGAACACGTGGGACAGCGGCAGCATGCACAGCAGCCTGTCCCCGGGCGAAAGCGGCAGGAGCGCGCTCCCGTTGTAGGCGCTGCTGCACAGGCTCTTTTCCGTCAGAACCACGGCCTTCGAGCGCTGCGTCGTGCCGGACGTGAAGAACAGGATGTCGCCGGGCGATGCGCAGGCCTGCTGACCCGCCTCATAGCCGATCTCCTCGAGCAGCTCCGCCTCGCCCCACACCAGCTGGGTATCGCAGGCCGAAAGCTGCTCCCGAAGCGCCTCCTCCGTCCCGCTTGGATCCAGCAGGGCGATGGGAAGGCCCGCGGAAACCGCCGCGAAGATCTCCACGACGCATCCGAACGTTCCGTCCGCGAGGATGGCTTCGAGTTTTCCCGCAGAGCCGGACAGCTCCTGCGCCCGCGTTTTTACGGCCTCCAGCAGCTGGGCGTAGGTCACCGTCATCAATTTTTCGTCGATTTCGCAGCGCAGGGCGCAATTGTTTTCCCGACCGGCCGCATAATGTTCCAAAATATGCAGAAAACTGTTAAAGCGCATAAAGAACTCCCCGAAAAACATCCTGAAATTTGTTAATAGTATATCATATCCTGTCTCATTATGTTGTATAATTGTTGTAACTGACAATCATCTCTTCAAGAGAAAAAGGAGAAAACATATGGACAAGAACACACGCATCTGCATCATCGGCGGCGGTCCGGCGGGTCTCTCCGCGGCCATGTACCTGGAGAAGAAGGGCTACGAGAATTATACCATTCTCGAGCGCCAGAACCGCGTAGGCGGCAAGTGCTGGTCCCCCACCTACAACGGACGCCGCTATGAGATGGGCGCCATCATGGGCGTGCCCTCCTACTATGCCGTCCACGATGTGGAAGAGTTCTGCGGGATCACCCACGACGGTCCGAAGCTCAACCGCAACTACAAGAACGGCGCGGGCAAGGTCATCGAACCGTTTGAACCCAAGAAGAACATCTTCAAGATCCCCCGCCTGCTGAAGATGAAGAAGCAGGTCCAGAAGTTCGGCGAACTGCTCGAGACCAAGTACAAGGGCTACGACATCAACGGCCACAGAGGCGTCGCGGAAGGCCGCTACGAAGGCTATGCCGTCACCCCGGACAGAGAGCCCGTCTCCGGCGAGAACACCAACCTGAAGGATCTGTGCATGCCCTTCAATAAGTTCTGCGAAATGAACGGTGTCGAGCTCATCCAGGACATCTGGATCGGACCGTTCACCTCCTTCGGTTACGGCTACTTCGACGAGATCCCCGCGGCCTACGTCCTGAAGTACCTGGACTTCCAGACCACCATGAACTTCGTCAAGATCAACCTGTGGACCTGGAAGGAAGGAACGCAGTGGATCTGGGAGCAGCTCAACGACCACCTGAAGCACCAGGCGCGGCTGAACAGCACCATCGAGAAGGTCGAAAGACGCGACGGCAAGGTCTACGTCACCGTGAACGGCGCCGTGGAAGAGTACGATAAGATCATCGTCACCGCCCCGCTGCACATTCCCGGCAAGCGCGCGGACGGCCAGATCGGCATGGACGAGTACTTCGACGTGCGCGACGACGAAAAGGAACTGTTCTCCAAGATCGACTACGAGCGCTACGACGTGCTGGCCGTGGAGACGAAGCCCGAGGATCACCCAGAGATCTCCTACTACGTGTTCGACAACATGGTTCCCGCCAAGCTGGGCCACCTGATGGTCTACTACAGACGCTGGAAGGATACGAAGGATCAGGTCATCACGACCTACGCCCTCAGAAAGCACAAGAACATGGCCGAGATCCCCTACGAGACCTGCAAGCAGATGGTGCTCGACGATCTGAAGATCATGGGCAACCCCGCGAGCAACGTCATCAACGAGTGGTCCGTCTACTACTTCCCCCACGTCTTCTCCGAAGACTACACCGCGGGCTGGTACGACAAGGTCGAAGCCATGCAGGACAAGTACGACACGTTCTACGCGGGCGAAGTCATGAGCTACGGCGACATGGACGAGACCGCCGAGTACTCCCGCGAGCTCGTGGACAGATTCTTCTAAAGGTCACCCGCAAAGAAAGGAATTCGCATGAAATTCTATAAAGACCACTACGACGTCATCATCATCGGCGGCGGTCTGTCGGGTCTTTCTTCCGCGCTGATGCTGGCGGACAAGGGAAAGGACGTGCTGGTGCTCGAGCGCC